>JBGSRE010000422.1:0-2090 GCA_041737755.1 Oligoflexus sp. | reverse complement strand
TCGCCCATCGAGGACCTCTTCTTCCAGGGCTGGGGCGCCGCGGTTGTCCCAAACTTCCAGTTCTCGACCGAGCGCCAGCTCACTCGTATCACTGAGACGCGTGACATCGAGTGCCATGAGCCTTGGTGCAAAGAGGAGAATCCATAGGTACCAATATTTGGCCATTATCCCGCCCCAAAAAAACAGCAATCGATAGGAAACGATTCGGACTTTTTAGCCTAAAACTTTGGGAAATGACTGACAAGACCATCAGCCAAGCGGGCCAAAATCTAGGGCAGCTCGATACAGGAATCGGTATCACACAGATCTTCAGGAACAAGTTCCTGAATAACTTTTGGCTCGAAACGTTGGGGCTTTGCTTTGCTATTCATTTCGGCTTGCCGAGGCTGATCTGCAGATGAGGAACTGGAAGAATCTAAGGAAGAGGCTAAAGGAATATCGATCACGGTGCTCTCTATCGCTTCCGAAGGCGCTTCATCATCCGTTCCAGCATCCGGAGCATCCGCTTCGGTGGGCTCGGGGCTCGCAAGATTGCCAGCAAAGGCTGTGGACTCGGCTTCAATTTCTACGCGCAAAACAAAACGCTGCTGACCTCGGGCGAGAATAATCTGCTGAGGCGCTAGCTCTAGAACTTCTAGATCGCCGTCCAGGATACTATCGCCTTGGTGAAGGATACGCGTCTTGCCTGTGTTTTTTTCACGGAGGACAGCCACGGAACGACTTCGACTTTTCTGCCCTTCCACATGAATCACACCGACTAGCGTCAAATTTTTGACAAAAGGATCCTTCAGGGGTGCCGCCCCCAATGAAACAGCACAACCCAAACAGCAGATTATCATCCATAAGTTTTTCATATCACTATCCTTAGGCTTAAAACCAGACCCCATAGCTCATCGGAGTACCTAGCAAAATCTTGACTGGAGCCTGGATTGCCGACCATGATGGAAGACGAAAGACCAGAGGGAAAAGCTGGAGGAGATCGCTCATGGCCGCGACGGATAGACTGATTCGATATTATTTTCTGGGCTTACTCGGACTGTACTGTTTGATAGGGTTCTATGGCACGCTTTGGGTTTCTGATGAATTTGATCGAGAACGTAGCCTTTTCTATGCCTTTGCAGCCATGCCGGGAATGATTGCCTTTTACATCAGGATCCTCGTCCGCCCGCACTGGTTGGATGACTTTCCTGTCAGCTACTGGACTTCGGTCATATTACTGGTCTGGTCATTTTCTTGGGGGAATTTTCTTTGGCTGAACGCGGTCTCGAGTCATGAAAAGGCCGTTGTGAACGTGACCCTCAATGAGGGAGTTTACGCCATGACCCACAAGCGAGGCGGGCTTGGCTGGCTCTATAAACCCCGTTGGTAACTTGATTCAAGGCCTCCAATCACTTCGCCAATGACTCTGCACAAATTGGGACACAAAACGGAGGCCAAATCCAGTGACTTCCGTATCGATATGAGCCAATCCACCGGCATTTTCAGCAGCTGACAGATCCAGATGCACCCAAGGAATATCCTTGCCCACAAATTCTTTCAAAAACAGGGCTGCTTCGATATGATCGACCCCCCCACTGACGCGACATTGTTTGATATCGGCAATATCGGATTTCAGGCACTCCGCAAAATCAGGATCCAAGGGAAATGGCCAGACTCTTTCGCCTGATTCACGCCCGGCGACCATCAAGGTCTCTTGCAGCTCCTGACGATTGGTAAAAACACCAGAATAGATCGTACTGATCGCCCGAATGCAGGCTCCGGTTAAGGTTGCAAAATCCATCAAAAGGTCCGGCTGATCTGCCGAAGCCAGATGCAGAGTATCGGCCAGTAGCATACGACCTTCGGCGTCGGTATCGACGATTTCAATGGTCTTGCCATTGAGGGCCGTAATCACATCATTTTGTCGATAGGCTTTAGGTCCGATCGCATTTTCAGCAATGGCTAGGTAGGCCGTCACTCGAATCGGCCATTGTTCTTTAGCAGCCAGAGCCAGAAGACTATAAGCCAGAGCTGATCCTGCCATGTCACGATGCATTCCATACATGCCGGTCGCCGATTTCAAATTATGGCCACCGGTATCAAAAGTGACT
>JBGSRE010000804.1:0-15062 GCA_041737755.1 Oligoflexus sp. | reverse complement strand
TCTTCGACAATGTTATCCGGTGGTTTTTGTGAAAAGCACTGTTCCTACCCATCAGAACTGTTTAGCCGTTCACCGCAGAGCCTGGGACTAGAGAAGTATCCCAAGGTGCCTATGTCATTCACCAGTAACGTAGCCCTGTTGCCAGGGCTGAGTCTAATCAATCAAGAGCTCGGAAATCGGTTTCCCTCTTTCCAAGCCCTACCCATACCTTTCAGAGGTTGGGTGGGGTGGTTGACCTGACAGATCCGTGAGTTCTAGGAAATTTTTAAGCCAGATTCGCGCCACATCGGATACGTCAGGAGTTTTTTCCAAAAGATTTTGCATCGATGTCACTCCTTTCCCACGAATTCCGCAGGGTACAATCATTCGAAAAAGACTGAGATTATTACTAATATTCAGAGCGATACCATGAAGGCTGACACGCTCTTTGACCCGGATCCCTACGGCACAGATCTTATCTTGCCCCACCCAAACACCAGGATAATCGGGATTGGTTTCCGCCGCGATACCATATTGCTGAACCGTTGAAATCACTGAGCTCATCAGTCGATCGACGTAGAGCTTGGGGGGCAATTTTAGCAAGTGAAGAGGCAGGATTGGATAGACCACGAGCTGCCCTGGCTCGTGTGCCGTAACCTCACCGCCTCGATCGGTTAGTACCACATCGATTCCGGCTTGCTTCAGACTCGTCTCAGCCTGCAAGACCAAACTGGCATCGGCGTTTTTTCCGAGCGTAAGGACCGGCTTATGCTGAAGCATAAGTATCGCACCAAAGCGTTGTTTATCCCTCACTTCGCTATGCAGGCGATGCTGAATCTCCAGCGCCTCCCCGTAGGAGGTGAGACCCAGTTCATAAACATCCAAACTTTGATCGCTCCAGGACAAGGAACTAGCCTCCAAACTTTTCAGGGTCACCGACTCCGACCCTGATCACCACGGGTTCGTCTTCCGAAAAATCGATAACCGTGGATTCCAAACCTGGCAATTCTTCGCCTAAATCCAACAAAATATCAAAGCCATGACCGAACTCTTCGATAATCTGATAGCCAAATTTTGCTTCCTGGCCATCCGCAAGCATTGGCACCGATGTCGTGGCCAATGGCCGGCCCAAACGGGCCACCAGATCGCGAATTAAAGGTGTCTCCGGAATACGGACACCAACCACAGGTCGCTTATCTTTGATCTGCCGAGCCAGACTTCGCTGCCTCTTCAATATCACGGTATAAGGACCGGGCCAGCACTTTTTTAGCGCTCGATACTGATTGTTGTCGATGTTCGCCACCGTTGAAGCCATAGCGATATCGGAACAGATCAAGCTAAAAGGCCGGTCTTTCGGATGAGTCGGCTTTAAGCGACGGATACGATCCAAAGCTTTCACACTGCTGGCATCGCAACCAATGGCCCAATTCACGTCCATAGGATAGGCAATCACTCCATCATGCTCCAATACCTTGCAAACGCGATCCAGATCTCTTTCCGAAGTGGGGTTAATATACGTGTAAATGTGATCAGCCATGAACTTTTTGTCCGTTTCCCAGGCAACTCAATTTAATTCCCAGCGCTCCGCTGTTTCGCTCTTTCCGCTTCAAAGCGTCTCACTTCATCAATGGCGATAGCGACGGACTGTGGGGGAGTATGGGGTTGCAAACCATGGCCCACATTAAAAATATGACCGCGCGCTTTAGTTCCTGCTTCGAGGACATCACGCACCATTTGTCTCAAGAGAGACTCTGGCGCTAGCATTGCTTGCGGATCCAAGTTGCCTTGAATACTCACATTCAAACCAAGGTTTTCAATCAAGGCGACAGCCCTCGGCAATCGAGCTCGCCAATCAATCGCCAAAACATCGGCGCGAATCCCATTCAATTCAAACAACAGGTCCAGGCTTTGACCTGGATAATAAATCATGGGACCATCCCATCGAGTCTTGACGTATTCAATCACCTTATTCACTGCAGGGAACACAAAGTCCCGATAATCCGCAGTCGTCATCTGATTGGCCCAAGTATCGAAGAGCATCAAACATTCCGCACCGGCCTGCACCTGCATGAGCAGATACTCGCCGGTCACTTCCGCCAAGAGATCAAGCAAACCACGGAAGGTCTGTGGATCGGTGTATCGAAGCTTTTTCACTTCGGTAAAAGTCTTACTCCCCGATCCTTCAATCATGTAACTCGCTACAGTGAAAGGCGCTCCGGCAAAACCAATCATCGTTTGATCAGGCCGCATGCTCTGCTTGGTGAGAGTGATAGCATCTCCCACATAGCCTAATTCTTTTTGAACATTGGGATGCTTCAGACGAGCAAGATCGGCCGCCGATCGCACGGTGTTGCTGAGTTCAGGTCCATGACCTTTATCAAAGGTCAGATCCTGGCCCATGGCCGTGCAAGGAATCAAGATATCCGAAAAAATAATCGCCGCATCAACATCGAAACGCCTTAAAGGTTGCAGAGTAACTTCCGCAGCCAATTGAGGATTTCGACAAAGTTGAACAAAATCAACTTTTTTACGAATGTCCATATACTCCGGCAAATAGCGCCCGGCCTGACGCAAAAACCAAATCGGAATTCGAGGGGTGGCATAACCAAATGCTGCATCAACCAGCGGTTTCTTATTCAAATTCAATTCTCCTCTCAATCAAACAGACCTTGAACATGGCACTGTGGCTCGGAGTCTGGACATCATCAAGCTTACCATGAGACAATATCAGAGCGGAGCCCCAATCCTTCGAGGCTACTGCTATGTTGCGTATTCTTTGACTCAAAGCGCCCTCGATCGATAACATAGGCCAAACATGCCCTATAGTTGTGGAGTCCTTCATGGCAGGGTTCAGGCCTGGTCCCCAAGCAGCGCCGGATTCGGAGCGCCTGCGACGCCTGCTTCGAAAGCTGGATTCCTGGGAAATTCTACTCGAATCGCCCAGCCCAGCCACATCCATGCAGGATCGGGATTGGCAAAAACGTCGAAAAAGAATGCAGGACATGCGAAGGCGCCTGGAACTTGTGCGTCTCCGTCTGGAAGCTCCTGCTATTCTTGAGCAAGGCCAAAATTTTCAATTGCCTCCACTGGAACTTTGTTCCACGGACGAGCACACGCTGTGCGATCAGTATCTCGAAGCCCAGCATAAAATCAGTCAGCATCTTTGCGATCAACTGAACCGCGTCACCCGTTGGGTGGATGACGCGTCTCTGGCTGGTAAAGGCAGCTGGCGGATGAAACTGCAATTGACCAAAATTCGCCGTTATCTCAGTGATCTTGACCAGGAACGGCAGAGGCTGGAACCGCATCGACTGCGGCAGGTTCAAAACTGGGAAAAACTCGCGGATAGGATGCTTTTCTATCGCGATCAAAATCATGATACGGGCGAGACGCGTTTGGCTTTTGAAAAAATCGTTCGCCTGACCGACAGCGTCGCTCATCTCCAGGAAAAAGTTCACAGTTCGCAAAGCAAAATTCAACGCATGGAAACTTGGTTAAAGCAGGCATCGCGTCGACTCGTTCAACAAAAGTCCCCTGCACCGCCCTTGGCCGAAGATCTTCGACTGGCGGCCCAGAAGATTGATGGGCTTGGCCTGGAGGACCTGCATCGATCCAAGTCACGACTCGCTTTGGCCCGTAAATACTTGGAAAAATATTTAAGTAGCATCCCGGATCTGCCTACGGTGGAGGATGAAGCATGATCTCACCGGATCGTTTTGATGCGGATCTGGATCGCTTTGAGCAAGAACTGAGCGCACTGGAACAGGCTGCACCTTTGCGCGAGGATCAAAAAATCATGAGTCTCATGAGCAAACTCAAGCGAATCGAAGAACAGCATGAGCAGCTCACCGAAATGATTGAGCTCTGTCGCCAGGCAGAGGCCACCGAAATGCCCATGGTCCCCACCTCAAGGGCGATTCTTTTCTGGGCCCGTGAATGGTCGGACCGGGTCGAAGATTTTCACCTGCGTTATGCCGATTATTTGGATAAATTACTGTGGCTTAATCTTCTCCGCGGACGGCTCCTGGGACGCAAGAACCCATTCCGTCTCGATATTTCGGAAGCTGATGTGCAACAGATTTTGCAAAAACGGCAAAGTCTGGAGCAAACCGAGCAAGTGCTAAAAAGTGACTTAGAACATTTGCAAAAGCAGGAGGCCAAACTCCGTAAACAATACGAGCGCTTTCAGTTCGAAGAGAGCAATCGGCAAGCAGCCCAGAGTTTTGCTAGCTTGAGTCGGCCTGCAACCAGTCAAAAGCCAACATTTGATGCCTTTGGTCGCCTTCTCCGTACGCTAGCTGTGCATATGAGTCATAGTCGCTCCCAGGTGAAAAAGATTCAGCAACTGGCTGTAAATTTCACCAAACGATCGCAAACTCTGATGGAAGATTGCAGCAGCCTCCTGCGTCAAGATCCCAGTATCAACACCTCGCAAAAACGACGGAATCTGCGCTTGATGCAGCAGAATCTAAATGAAATGCGGCGCCTTGAGCGCGAGATAGAAACCACTCTTTCGGCATTGGAGCCCACTCCCCCCAATGCCAGATCTATCCTGCAACTGAAAAAACCTTCCCGCGGGGCATTTTCAGCCCTCTTGGAGCATCCTATCGACAGGGCTAGTCTTCCGTCCCCTAAAGGTTGAGGGTGAAAATTGCTTCAGACCGCGTTAGAACCAAATGACGAAAACTGATTTGTCTCTCGCACTGGAGTTTTGCCATGACCCAAATCCAAGCGTTGACCGTCCTGAATGAGGACGAAAAAATGTTTCAGGGCGAAATCGCCCGTTTTGCCCAACAGGTAATCAAACCCAAAGTCCTGCACATGGACGAGACAGAGACGATGGATCCCGCCTTGATCAAGCAGCTCTTTGAAGCGGGATTGATGGGAATTGAATTGCCAGAAGAGCTGGGCGGCTCTGGCGGCAGCTTCTTCATGGCGATCCTCGCCATCGAAGCTCTCAGTAAAGTAGACCCTTCGGTGGGCGTGCTGGTCGATGTCCAGAACACTCTCGTCAACAATATCTTTTTGCGCTTTGCCAATGACACTCAGCGAGCCAAGTACGCGCCTCAACTGGCTGCTCAAAAAATCGGCTGCTACTGTCTCACGGAACCGAACTCAGGATCGGATGCTTTCGCCATGAAAGCCCGCGCCTATGATGAAGGTGCTCACTGGCGTTTGGAAGGTAAGAAGATCTTCATTACCAATGCCAAAGAAGCCGAAATCTTTATCGTCTTCGCCAACGCCAATCCTGAAGCTGGTTACAAAGGCATTACAGCCTTTATCGTCGAGCGTGGTACACCAGGATTATCGCTTGGTAAAAAAGAAGTGAAGCTGGGTATACGGGCCTCGTCTACCTGTGAAGTCCTGCTCGATAACGTCAAGATTCCGAAAGAGAATCTGGTGGGCGAATACGGTAAGGGCTACAAAATTGCGATCGAAACTTTAAACGAAGGCCGCATCGGCATCGCCGCTCAAATGTTGGGTTTGGCTCAAGGTGCCTTTGATGGTGCCCTTAAGTATTCCAAAGAGCGTGAGCAGTTCGGCAAGCCACTTGCCGATTTCCAGGGCCTTCAATTTCAAATGTCAGAAATGGCGACGGAAATCGAAGCATCACGGCTGATGGTTTACAATGCGGCTCGTCTGAAAGACGCTGGTTTGCCTTTCGTGAAAGAGGCGGCGATGGCCAAGTACTTCGTGTCCGAGGTCGCAGAACGTGTGGCTTCCAAAGCACTGGAAGTATACGGCGGATACGGCTTTATCAAGGAATTCCCGGCCGAAAAGTTTTACCGGGATGCGAAGATTGGTAAACTGTACGAAGGGACTTCGAATATGCAGTTGCAAACCATCTTCAAACTCCTCGACTGAACCTGGGTTTTGCCAAGACCCCGGTTCCCTTAACCGGGGGTTTTTATGAATTTCCTCGTCCTTATCTTGATGTTTGCCTTCGGTGCGCCGCTCTTGGCGCAATCGCTTCGCACTGATCTTCAACAATCCCTGCAATCGCTTTTTTGCCAAAATCAGCAACGCATTCCCGATACGCGCGAACTTTGGCGTTTGGGTGTCTTTGAAACTCAACTGGATGCGGCGTGGATTCGCAGCGGCGATGATCAGCATGAACTTGTTACCGATGACGTCGCCCAGATTGCCCGTGAACAGGCTTTGGCCAAGTCACATGGAGGCTTTGCTTTTGGTTTGTGTAATGCCCAGGAAGCTTGGATCCTCTCTACGCCTGCATCAGCCGCCGTCACCTCCTGGACCAAAGAGGGCTTGAAAATTCATGTCCAAAATTTTCGAGCTCAATGTCCAACTTTGAGCGTGCACTATGCGAGGGCTACCCATGGTTTGCCCAAACTTATTGTGAAAACCTCGTCCAAACAGGACGAAAGCTTGATGCTGCATCCCGAACTTTTGGAAGCGGGAACCATCGGTCTCACCTGTCACCCAGCAGGAAAGGCGACCCGCGGGCCTGAACTTTGGTCGCTGATTCCGATCAAACAGCCCCCGGTCGAGCAAGTTCCCGGTTTCATAGCCAATCCCAGCGAAGACCTGCAGAATCTTATCCTTTGGGTGCAAAAGATCCGGAATTTGCAGGGTCTCAAGCCTCTTCAAACCAGCCATCCCCTGTTGAAAACTTTTGCCAATCAGCTGGCCCAAAGCACTTCCATCCGTCACCCTCGGGCGCTGCTTCTTGAACAAAAGAAGATCTTAGCCCGCAAAAAAATTGTTGTTTTGGGAGAAAACCGCGTCAAAGCGACAAGCACTGAGCAAATGGCCTGGCTGCTTTGGTTTTCGCCGACCCACCGCCAGCTGCTCTTGAATAAAGACGCCACAGCTCTCGGCTTTGATGTCGCTCGTTTGCAGCATGAAAAATTGCTTGTCTTGGTGCTCGCCAAAATCTAGCATGGTCCCGCGTCGGCAACGGAATTTATCGGTCAGAGGCGGGTGATATGAGCTTGAGAGACCAGCTTCTCAAATCAGGTTTGGTCAACAAAGAACAGACGAAAAAGGCTGATAAACAAGCCAAAAAACGCCAACATAAGGAATTGCAGGCAAAAAAAGATGAGCCGACTTTGGATCTCAAAGACCAGATAAGTCAAGAGATCGAAGATAAGCTTCGTCAGCAGCAGCAAGCCGACCGTGAGCGCAATCGGCAGAAGGAAGACGATCGCCGCCAACGCGAGGCCTGGCATCGAGCCATGGATCTCATGGTCAGTGGGGATCTCAAAGAATCCAGAGCCAGCATTCCTTACTATTTCATTTTTGATGAAGTGAAGATCGGCGAAATGCTGGTCACGGAAGCTCAGCAGCTGCAACTCGCCGCAGGAAATCTCGCGATCGTAAGCTTCGACAAAAATTTTCGCTTCTTTTTGGTCGACAGCGATCAGGCAGAAAAAGTTAAGGCCGGCAACCCCGCCTTCATTATCTGCTGGCATCCCTTGGCAACGGAACCCAAAAAAGGAGTCGAATGACTCCCGCTTTTCAATGCTGACTGCGTCTTTCATAAGCGGTCATGCAATTGCTGAGAAGACTGGCGATGGTCATGGGCCCTACGCCTCCGGGAACGGGTGTAATCCATCCTGCGGTTTTTGCAGCCTCTTCATAGACCACATCACCGACCAGTTTTTTACCGTCACCATCGCGATGAATGCCGACATCGATGACCACCGCACCGGGTTTAATCCACTCGCCCCGCACCATGTGTTTCACCCCAGCCGCTACCACCAGGATATCAGCGTCACGGCACAATTGATCAGGTCGCACGGTCTTAGAATTGATGCTTGTCACCGTGGCTCCCGCATTGCCCAAAAGGACAGCGATAGGCAGTCCGACCAAAACACTCCGACCAATAACAACCGCTCTTTTGCCTCTCAGATCGACGCCAGTGGATTGAATCAATTCCATGATGCCCAGCGGGGTGCACGAGGTCAGACCCGGCCTTTTCCAGTTCAAGAGCCCTTGGCTATAGGGAGTCAAGCCATCGACATCTTTTTCTGGAGAAATCAAATCGATCGCGATTTCACTTTGCAGATGCTTGGGCAAAGGCAATTGCAGCAGGATGCCATCCACCGCCGGATCGGCATTTAATTGTCGGAGATGCTCGCTTAAAGTTTCCTGATTCACATCCGCGGGAAGAGTGAGCGATCGACTTTCAATGCCGACTTCCGTACAGGCTTTTTTCTTGTGTCCCACATAGACTTCGCTGGCGGGATCGTTGCCAACCAGAATCACGGCTAAACAAGGGACTCTTTTGCCCTGTGCTTTGAGTTCTGCCGTTTTCATTTTCAATTGATTCTTGATGTTCTGAGCTATCACTTTGCCATCGATGATGTGCGCGGTCATGAGAGGCACCTTAGTGAAAGAGGATGTCGTGGGTATTGCGAACGCGGGGACTATAGGCCAAGCCACCTATGATGACAAGCCATTCCTCTTCTCACTGCGCGACACCTTCGACGGCTGCAATGTGCTGATTGTGGCAGTCTTTTTTCAATGATTTTAGCTCATCGTATCGCAAACAGATTGGACGGAGGCGATCAGGTTGCGATCACTGTCTGCTTCCGCACCATAGGCATCACCGCAGTATCCAAGATGACTGCGTTGATAATTAGCCCCGTCCATTTTTTCATTCCAACGCTGCTCATTGGGGGCCACGGTTTGCGCCCAAGCCACAGGAATGAGAGCGATATGCTCGCCTTCTGTGATCAATTCCGGGCAGCAGGCTTCCAGCTTCTTTCGCGCTCTTTTCAGCCTTTTAACTGCTTTTACGACCGCAGGCGCCTGCACTGTGAGCTCGAAATTCAAAGTTGCCTGGTAGCAGACCTGTTTGGCATCGATTTGGACCTGAACCTCTTCGGCAGGAATCATCAGAATCCGCGGCAGGTCGGCCTGCTCATCGCGGCGGTGCTGCGACAAAATGACAAGACTCACGGGCTTGGTCTTGCTCGCAATGTTCAAGAGCCGGCTCGGCCAAAGATCTTTAGGCAACCAAGGGGTAGCTTCCCAAGGACTTTGCGCGACGATCAAGCGAGTGCCTTCACAGACTCCCGCTGTCGTAGCGAGCTGCCAGGTTTTTTCTTCGTACCTAGCGGTCATAATCTGAGCGCGTGTCATCAGCTGCAGTCGATCCTGCCCACGCAGTTCCGCGATACATTCATAAAAGAGTTGATCCCAAGGTCCGGACCATTGCCCATTGTCAGCTTGCAAGGCCCGCGTAGCAAGGATTTGCGCTGATGAGGTCGACACTTCAGGAATTCCCCAAAGATGCGCGAGATGTTCCAGCACGATCAGCGCAGGACTTTTTTTATCACCCTTCCAGACCTGGGAAAAAGCCTGGGCATGTTCCTGATCGGTCTTGGCTTCTTTTGCCAAGAGTTCGAGAAGCATCTTCCAATCGCGAGTGGCCGCCGTTCCCCCAATTGCTTTGGCGACTTCAGGGGCCAGAATGGAAGTGCCTTGGACGCTAGAAATTTTTTGTGCAGCAAGCACACCAAAGCCTTTTCGGGGCTGAAATTGGCTGAGTAAAGTCGAATCGGATAGACGCAGAATATTTTGGGTGAAATCGAAAAGTTCGGCTCCAACAACCTGCTGACCGCAGCCCCAACTGCCATGCTCGGCTGATGTTGGCCTCAGGCGACCGCCAATCCAGGGTTCGCGTTCCACCATGACAAAGGTCCAGTTTGGATGACGCCGGCTCAGCTCACAGAGCGTCAAAAGACCTGCCAGCCCTGCACCTGCGATGATGACGTCTGCTGGTTTTTGCATAGCTTATATCCTTCAGTTCCTGCGCGACCTCTTACTGCCGCTTGTTTTCGTAGGCCGCGCCCATTACAATCCCCGTTTTAACACTAGGGAGACGCCGATGGAACCCCTTCTCACCGCGCAGCACCTGCGCAAGAAGTTCGGCAAGCTGACTGCTGTCGATGATATCACAATCAGCGTTCAAGCCGGTGAATGTCTGGCTCTCTTGGGCCCTAATGGAGCTGGCAAAACCACGACAGTCGAGATGCTGGAAGGTTTACAAAGCCCTGACTCCGGCGAAATCAAGATCTTCGGTCAATCGCTCAAGACGCATCGCCAGCAGATCATGCAGAGCATTGGAGTGATGCTACAGGAAACGCAGCTCTACAAGAAATTGACTGTTAAAGAAACTCTGCAGCTCTTTGCTAGCTTCTTTCAGAAAAGTTTACCACCCGATGAAGCGATCGCCATGGTAGAGCTGGGAGACAAGAGCAAGGCTCGTTTGGAGCATCTATCCGGCGGCCAAAAACAGCGAGTCTATCTGGCCTGCAGTCTGATCAACGAACCGCGACTGCTTTTTTTGGATGAACCCACCACGGGTTTGGATCCCCAATCCCGTCGTATGATTTGGGATTTATTAATCAAGCACAAAGGGAAAGATCGCGGCATTCTGCTGACGACCCACTACATGGATGAAGCCGAAAAGCTCGCTGACCGCGTGGCTATCGTCGATCATGGTCGCATCATTGCGCATGGGACACCAGCCCAGTTGATTCGCGAACACTGTGGAGCACAGGTGGTGTGTTTCCGGTTTCAAGGTCTCGATGCCCAGGAGGCAAAAAAGCGCCTGCTTCCCCAGCTCGCTTGGATGAAGGACGCCGTGCAGATCGGTGCAAGTCTGGAGCTGATCGCCCAGGACCCTGTGCAGATTATCACAGAATTGAGTCGTGCTTCTGATCAGCAAAGTTTGGTATTGGAACAACTTGAAATGCGGCGTTCGACTCTGGAAGATGTTTTCATTAAATTGACCGGAAGGAGTATCCGCGATGCTTAGTCCCAGTCTTTGGCAACAGATTAAATGTCGCTGGCGCGAATTCCGCAGGGAACCCTCGGCTTTTTTCTGGGTCATGTTTATGCCTATCCTGTGGATGCTGGTCTTGGGCTTTGCTTTCTCCAATCCGCATCCAGAAAGCTATGGCGTAGGCTGGCTGCAAGCGGAAGCACCATCAGCACTGAGTGATTCTGTGCTGAAGAATCTAACCAACAACCCGCAGATCAAACTGAGCCAAGACTCACTGACAGAATTGGAGACGCGCATTAAGCGTGGCGAAATCGCGATCATTCTGCAATTCAATGCCGAACAAAAAGCGGTCTATCGCTTGGATCAAAGCAATCCCGAGGCGAGTCGCGCCAAGCAATTCGTCGATGATCTGATTCAGCGTCAGGCTGGTCGAGTCGATCCTGTACTGAGTCAATCGGCGAATATTCAGGCGGAAGGGGGGCGCTATGTAGATTTTTTAATCCCCGGTCTTTTGGGTCTGAGTATCATGACGTCCAGTTTATTCGGCGTTGGCATGACGATCGTCAGCAATCGCAAAGAGAATCTTTTAAAACGCTATCTGGCGACGCCGATGCGCGCCTATGAGTATATCGTCTCGCACATGGTTGGTCGTTTGATCATCCTCGCTGCCGAATTTTCAGCGGTGATGGCTGCCGGCTGGCTGATCTTTCATTTTCGGCTTTATGGAAACTTTTTCCATTTTCTCCTATTTTCAATCTTTGGCGCTTCGGCTTTCACGGCCTTGGCTTTGCTTTGTGCAGCCAGAACCCGCAGCATTCCCATGATATCGGGACTGACGAATTTGATTTCGCTGCCTATGATGATGCTCTCGGGAGTGTTTTTCTCGAAGAATAATTTCCCGGATTGGTTGCGGGAGGCGGCGGCTTATTTGCCACTCAGCGCGCTCAATGATGGTCTGCGCAAGATTGCTTTGGAAGGTTTGCCGATTCAAGCCCTTGGCTCGGAGATGACCATACTCGGCCTCTATACAGTCGTGGCTGCTTTTATAGCCCAGCGTCTATTCAAGTGGTACTGAGCGATGGATGATCACGCAGTTGGGCCAGGAGCCACTGTTTTTTGCCTGTTATAGTAGCATCTTTTGAGGTTGAGGTTTTCACTCGCAGGGGCTGCCAGCCGGCAGCCTCAAGATGATCACGGACTATTCTCGCCACGGAATAGCTCACGAGCTGCACTTTGGGTCGACTGGCCTCGCGCAATTTTTGGAACCATTCCACGGACCAAAGTTCGCTGTTTTTCCTCGGTGAAAAGGCATCCTGCCACACGAAATCAAAAGCAAAGGGTGAAAGATCCGCTTGCCTTGCATCGCCCACTAAAACCTGCCAGCGGAGGGACCGGCCCGAATTGGGGTGAACGAATTCAGCTCGCCAGATCGTCGAGTGCTCGTCGCTCTTCAAACGAGCCGACCAAAGTCGCCAGTCTTCTGACCAGCCTTCTTTCCAGCCGCAGGCAGGATCAGACAGTGATAGCACGAGCTCGGGTGTCTTCTCTAAACTCACCAAATCAAGCTCACTCGATCCCATGCCCTGCATCCAGCATTCAATGCTCATGAGAGCGTTATATCCCAGCCCTAAGCCGACATCGAGTACTGCACATGCCGAGGACTCGGTCTCTTGATTCATTCGCTCTCGAAAGCCACTGGCCTGCATGTAAAGGCTATCCGCTTCAAAGCGGGCTCCCTGCACCGAATGAAAGGCTTCGTCATAGTCAGGGTGATGGAGAGTAACTGTGCCATCTTGGGTTACAACGAACGCATCAAAAGTCTGCTCCATCATCATCCTCAGTCCGATTTGGGAATCCCTGTGGCCATTCACAAGGCCAAAACTGAAAGACTCGTATCACCGTGAGAGCGAAAACAAAACTGAATCCATTGGTTTTACAGTCCCAATGGGACAGCACTTCGGCGGCTTTTGAGGAGAGGCCCAGGAAGGTTTGAGGCAGCTGGAATCTTTGGCAGGCGGGAGCTGCAGTTGCCTAGTCTCTATCCTGCGAAAAGAGTCTTTTAGACAGACTTATCATGCCAATCCATTCGCTTTTTCTCGTGAACGGCCGCAATTACCAGTTGAACCGCTGATGATATTACAGTAGAAACTCTATCTCCACTAGGGAGCCGGGGCGTAGCGCAGTTGGTAGCGCGCGTGGTTTGGGACCATGAGGTCGCAGGTTCGAATCCTGTCGCCCCGACCATTTCTCTCTTTTAAAATTCCCAAACACTATTGCAAAGTCATTCCCAGCGAGCAAAGCGAGCGTCGGGAATCTGTCGGCATATTTTCCTACTTGAACCCGCATTTATTGAATTCGCCTTGCCAAACTTGGACACAGCCTTGCCATTCTCAGCAGCCCGTAGAGTTTGATTCACTCGTCACTCATTGCGGATTCAAAGGCTTTTTCCATACGTTCAATCTCATGGTCGGTTAGCTTTACAAAGGCACCTTTTCTTTTCGATTTCGAAATGTGTCCTTTGTTTTCTCGGCAGACTCTGATGAAAAGATCGATCAATCTGTCGGGAATATCCGTAATGTCTCTAAGAGCTTTCTTAGCACGATCATAGCGGATCAAAAAGGCAAGTTCTTCAGGAAGTTGCATTGTAACGGTATCATTCACAAAGCCATAGAGCTGTTCTGCTATAAAAGTAAAATCTATAAAGCTGTAGCATTTTTTGGAATCGCTTTGGATCGTCATCTCTCCGTCGTCATTCAAACTTTAGGAAATCAGGCTCAAAAGAGGAGTCGAAAAGGATTCGAGCGTCGCATCATACTTTCTCATCTGTCCAAGCATAGCCGCTGAAACAGGAAAGATCAGGCCCTCAGGAGAAAAGTTGGAGAGTGAAAGGATATTATGAATAATGAAACGGTGAATCCTTCCATTTCCATCATCAAATGGATGGATAAAGACGAACCCGAAGGCAATGATGGCAGCTTTGATAACTGCATCAAACTCGCTCGTAGTTAGAATTTTGGCGGTTGCTATGAGATCTTCCATCAAAACTTCAACATCTTCTGGCCTTGGACAGATGAAATTAATTTTTTCTTGGCCGAAACCGTAGCTTTCCCCGACATAGTTTTGAAAGTTTCGGTAATCATCCTTAGCAAAACGTGGGTCGACAATAGTTTTCTGCAGTTCGATCAAAGAGTCCTTATTTAAAAAATCATACCTTTCTGCTTGCTTCAATAAAGCAATGAAGCGCTCCGATCTGTTGCTGTCAGGTTCTTCTTTCTCAATAAGAAATGAAGCCTTCGTCTCTTTCGTATAGAGAAAATTAATCGCCCGGGCTAGAAGTTCTGGTGGGCGATGCTTAGTTGCTTTTTTAGCTAAATCGCTAAGATTTAGACCTTGATACTTAATTAATTTCTCGCTTCGACGAACTAATGGGCAAAAGCTGTTGAGCATCGGAACGTTCAGATTTATTCGATAGCGAGGAATCCGAACACTAGGAATTGTAAAATAGAGCTCAGGATCGGCGAGAGCGATATAGTTTCCCGACTTAACGTCTGGAATAGCTAGTGTCTGCTTTGTGAGTCTTTCATATAGAAACCATAGCCGCCTCGAATATTGGCCGTTTGGCTTTGACTTGACCATAGTTTCTATTTCAGACGGTCCAATTTTTCGAAAAGGGTAGAGAAAAAAACCAAGTCGAGCCCTTCATACTTAAGAGCAAACTCAATATGATCGAAGGTTTCGTCTCCGGGATTATAGGACAGAGGTAATACATGTTCTTCCAGGACTCCTGTCTTGGTAACGACATGTTTCCATTGTTCGGCGATAGCTGTTCGTCTGAAGTGAGGTGGAGTTTTTAGGTCAAACTTCTCCTTTAGATACTGATAGCCTGCCCATAAAATCTTTTTTTCAATAGGCATTCCCTCAGAAACAGCTATTTTTTCCAAATAACGCAGATTTTTTGACTATGATTACAGAATACACTTATAGTTATATGTTTCTTTTGGTTGGATTGGAACAGCCAGAGCTACAGAAAACGTATATTTTCCCCAATAAACACAGATAAATCATCATTATTTCCGAAAAATGCAATACGACGATCATCATAGTTAGGTATTTTCGGTGGGTTGCGACTAATGATCCCAATGCTTAATCCAGTCGTTTCCGACCACTAAATCCAAAATATCCGACCGCAGATTCGGGAGTTTCCGACCACCGATTCCAGGTAAAGCGACCAGCGAATGCAAGAAATCCGACCGGGAACATCCGATTACAAATGACGTCTTAGAATACCGTCAAAATCAGGCTAGTCCTGTCTTCTGGCTGAGTGCTA
>JBGSRE010000787.1:0-8065 GCA_041737755.1 Oligoflexus sp. | reverse complement strand
CCTTCGACATAAACCGTTAATGTGGGCAAGATATCTGAAAAATAAGCCTGAATCAACTGCTGGAAATACCCAACAAGGTCCTGTCGAAAGGCTATTCTAGGCCTATTTTCGAAGCAAGACACAGCCTCGAAGCTATCGATCGGGCTGCAAAACAGGCTGTAAGACCCATCTTGCAAGAAGATGCTGCCAGCCGCTGTTATGTTTACCTGAATCTGGAGTCGACAGCAAAGGAACCCGGCCCACCAGCAAAGAGAGTCGTGTAGCCAAATAGATATAACAGGGCCAGCTCCTTGTTCCGAAAGGGATCGTCAGAATGGACAAGAAAAAAGGCCACGAACATTGTTGCCATCAAAGGAATGAGGGCCAGACGCGTCCAAAGGCCAAGCATAAGGAGCAGCGAGCAGATGACTTCGGCAAAAATAGTCAATGCCAAGCTAAAGACTGCCCCCACACCGAGAGGATCGGGGAACTCCGCGTTTGGAAAGCCATTCAGCTTGGGTAAACCATGGGCCAGGAGCATAGTCGCTCCCAGTGAAAGGCGAAGGATGAGCATGGCAAGACCCGGGCGCGGAGCGTTCAGAAAATTTCGCTGATTCATGATGTCCTCAGGAGTAGTTGATTAGGAATGTTTTCTCGATCCTGAAAAAAAAGCCAGCAAGTTCTGCCAGCAAGTTAAAATCTTCGGTAGAAATGAGACGAGTGACTCAATTAAGCAAAATTGGCATGCCTTACTTTACTTTGCGTAAAGTACCCCTTTGTAGATCGACAATGGCATCCTGCCTGACGAAACTCGCGGTCTTTGAGTAGCTCCTGGAATGGGCAATAGGGGGAAATCGAGGCCAAGAACTTAGCTTTCATTTATCTCGCTTTTGATCAGCAATAAGCTATCAAGACCCATAGTTTGCATGGATAGAGAACTTAGCCGTAAGCAGATGAGAAAAATAAAGCTCAGGTTTTGAACCGATCACTGCGAATCAGCCCATCTACGACTTCAATAATTCGATCGCAGCGATCGGCTAGCCTTTGATCATGCGAAACAATAAGAAAAGCGATGCCTTTCGATTCATTGAGCTGCCGAAGCAAAGCAAAGATATCATCCGCATTGCGGGTATCAAGATTGCCCGTGGGTTCATCCGCTAGGACCAGCGGCGGATCCGTAACGAGGGCCCGCGCAATGGCTACTCTTTGCTGCTGGCCACCGGAAAGTTCTGTGGCCTTGGCATCGGCTTTTTCCGCCATACCCACGGCAGCTAAAATGCTCAAAGCTTTTTCCCGCATTCCAGGGCGAACTCTGCCGGCATGCGCAATCAGTGGTAGCATGACATTTTCGATGGCGCTAAAGGCCGGCAGCAGATGATGAAATTGAAATACGAAACCGATTTTTCGACCGCGAAAAAAGGTTAACTCAGCCGCAGACATGCCCACCACATCCTCGCCAAGAAATTTAAACTGACCGCTGCTCGGTTTATCGAGCAGACCGATAATATTTAACAGCGTGCTCTTACCCGATCCCGAAGGTCCAATAATAGCTGAAAAGGATCCCTGTTCCACCGATAGATCAATGCCATGCAATACAGCAGCCTTGGGCCCAAAGTTTTTGGTCACGGCCTGCAATTCAAGCAAGAGTTCAGCCATAACGAATCACCGCCGCTGGATCAAGTTGGGTCGCACGCCAAGCAGGAAAAGCCGCGGCGGCAATACCCACACTGATCGCAATCAAAGCCGTCGTCCCTAAGAGACCCACGGTCACTGCCACAGGAAAGGTCGGCGATCCATCGGCATTCCGCGAAACACTGCGAAAGCCCAAGGCTAAAGCGGCCCCCAGAGCCGATCCTCCGAGCGATCCCAAACTTCCCAGCACAGCTCCCTGCAACAGAAAAACGCCAAGCACCTGGCGATCGGATGCACCAAAGGCGCGCATAATACCGATCTCTTTTGATTTTTGAACGACAGCCACGAGCAGCACACTGGCAATACCCAGCGCCACCGCAATCACCACAAAAAATTCGATGATGTAGCGGGAACTGCTTTGCGCCTTTAATCCCGCCATCAGCTGTTTGTTGAGTTTAATCCAGCTTTCCGCCTGCAGTCCTGTGCGAGCAATAACCATAGAAGCAATGGTTTCAGCTGCAAAGACATCGTTCGTTCGAACTTCGATCGATGATACACCACCAGGCATGTCCAAGAGGGTTTGCGCTACCCGCAAACTACTCAGCACCCAACGACGGTTGACATCCTTGTTGCCCAAATCAAAAATACCAGCAATTGTAAAAGTACCAGAGCGACTGCTGGCTGTTGCTATGCGAAATTTTTCCCCCACGCCAATCCCAAGATCTCGCGCCAATTCAATACCAACCAGAACCTGATCACCAGATAATGTAAAGCGTCCGGCTTTGATCTTCTCACTCACTTTAATAATGGCATCATATTCTTCGGCAATGATGCCGCGGAGCGCGATCGTTTTCGAAGCGGCACCACGGGAGGCTATGGCCGGTCCACTGGCGACGGCCGCGGCGGCGGTAATGCCGGTGATGGAACGCAAATCTCTTTGTACATTCGACCAGTCATGCAGAATGAGTTCGCGCGCCGGGGGCTGTTCCACCAAAGCGGCCACTGTTCGTGAAGCATCGGGCAAAACAATGGGCGGCTCTTCCACCCTGGTCACGATCACATGCGGCTGTGACCCCAAAGTCGTTGCCAAAAGATTGGCCTGCAGACCATTGATCAAAGCTGACAGAAAGACCACAACGCCAACGCCAACTGCAACCGCCGCCAGAATAAGGAAGGTCTGAAATCGAGCTTCACGGAGATAACGATAGGCGATAAATATTTCAAACGGCACCTTGCCATCCTTTCAATTCAGGGCGGACGCGACTGCCGACAGTCAGAACTTCGCCCGAGATAAGCACGAGGTCTTCCACATCCAAACCGTTGGTAATTTCTATGACGGTATCGCCACGGAGACCCAGGCTCACCTCCCGTTTCACGATCCTGCCTCGGTCGACGATATAAACAAAAGGATGTTCGGTGGCGGCGGATTGCACGGCTTCGATGGGCAGGAGCAAGACCCCTTCGGCGCTATTGGTGACGATTTCCACGGAAGCACTCATATCGAAGCGCAGATAGGCCGGAGCTTCGGGGATGATGAGTTGAACTTCGATCGATCCCCGGTCTTGATTGATAGCAGGCGCCAGTCGCTCGACGCGAGCATCAAAGGATCGACCTGGGTAGGCATCGGCTGTGATCCGAGCCGGCTGGCCCACTTGAACGAGAGACAAATATTTTTCATCGACCTGCACCTTGGCCCGCAGCGGATCAAGCGACCCCAGAATAAGCAGCTGGGCCCCTGGCTGAACGCCATCGCCAGGTTCTATCGACCGCTGAATGACCCGTGCGGCGATCGGAGCCATAATACTAAAGAGACCCAGTTTAGCCTCAGCAGCAGCCAGCAGTCCGTGACTTTGTTCGACAGCAGCCAAAGCCATACGGGAATCACTGCCTTTGGGCGCCACTGCTTTAGCCTGAGCCTTGGCTGACTGGAATTGGCTTTCCGCCAATTGAAAATCACTCTTCGCTTGGTCCAACGCCTCCTGAGTGCCGGCATTGGCCTTGGCGAGGGCCTCTTCTCTGCTCACTGTCAAGCGAGCATTCTGCAGGCGCACCTCCGTCTGCCTAAGAGCTTCCCGGGTAAGACGAGTATTCACGCCTTGAAACTGATCCACCTTGGCCTCAGCCAGTTCATAAGCCGCTCGCGCCTGCTCAACAATCGCAGTGGCTTCACCACTTTCGATTCGCACGAGGAGCTGACCGACTTTGACTTCATCGCCCTCATTGACCAGCACTTCGGCTAGGTTACCCATCACCTGCGAGGTGATTTTTACGCGAGTTTTTGGAATGATCTGACCGGACGCCACAACTTTCTGGATCACGGCACCGCGCTGCGGATTGACCGCCGAAATAAGCGGTCCGCGCAGAAATCTTTGAGCGAAGAAAAGAATGATGACGGATCCAACGAGGATGAGGATAGCGCGTCGAATAGGGGGACGCTGCCAATACTGACGGAGCTGCCATCGAGATGCCATGTTCGCTACCTTCTTCGTAGGATCGTTCCGCTTCAAGTCAGAGGTGGACTGCTCGCGCTTGTCAACACGAAAGCTTCTACCTTGTCTCCACTCGAGAGCTTACCCCTAGCGCGGCCGAACCACAGCATTAAATACGAAGCGATCTCATTTGTAACGAGTATCTGGCGCTTAAGTGTCAGAATCTATCCAGAGCTAAGCGAAGGATCTCGATTTAAGACCCAAGACCTTCTTCGTCATTGACCTTTCCCCTCACGAAAGCTGTTCGCCAACTAAAGCCCAAGACTGATGAGTAGCTTCCATCCAATTGAAAATCATTTAAGCTGCGTGAGGCCTTGGCAAAGGCGTGGGATGAAATCCCACGCCCAAAGAAATCCTCAAGGTAGACAGACCCGATAGACACTCATATAGGTGCTGGTCGGTAAAAAATTGGTGATGCCCTCAAAACACGATCCATCCACGGCCCAGCCACTGAACCTAGCGACTGGAATTCCATTATCAAGGTACTCGAAACTGAGCTGCTGGCCATTGGGAGACAATACCCAAGAACCTGTAAAGCTGGCGTCATCTGGAAAGCTGATAGAACCGTCACTCCTATAATCGGCTGAATGCTGGGCGATTGAACTTGGGAAAAGCTGGCATTCAAAATAAGAAGACAGGTTGGTGCCAGTACAGTGCGAGTTTTGGACAGTGATATCCGAATTAATACTCAGCGAAGGATGATTCAATTGCGGGAAAAGACTCGCCGCATTGTTCGTCACCGAATTTTCCGTAGAGCTGGTCATTACATTGGCGTTAAATCCCAAGCTTCTTGAGGACTGGGGAAATTTAAATTGAAAAGATACTGCGCTTGAGGCAGAGCGATTGATAGAACCAAGATTGCAACTTAAGGCATTGCTCACAACTTGGCAACGCGGGTCCAGACCCGAAATTGTTCCTAGAATGTAAACCCGAGGACTGGTTGTCGTGAGCGGCAGTTGGATGCGAAGAACCACATTATTTGCGGTTCTGTTACCCAGGTTACGAACTTTTGCCGTGTAAGCGTTTGGCAGCAGAACCATCGGACTAGCAAGCCCCGAGAGACTCACCGTTAAGTCGGATGCGGCAAAAACGGGAGCGGCCATACTCAGAGCGAAACAGCTAGCAAGCTTCACTAAAAAATTTCTCACAATCTTTCTCCTTAAATGTTTGGCTGGTCGAACCCTACAAAATTTCAATACTTATCGGCCCCAACAGCAAAGAGCCTCTTATTTGCAGATTATGCATTCCTGACGGGAGCTTATATTCAGCAAGTTCATCACCAAGGCTGGTCAATTTTAGATATTTTTGAAGCTTCATGAGTCCATTCATCCATATTAGACTCATAAAGGGTCAATTATGCTAGAATGTAAGAGAAAAACACTCTCAGGTATATCTTGAACAAGAGGCTGCCTCATGCGCCCGAAGCGCCACGATGTAATCCATGCAATCCTGGAAAGAGCCAAGGATGCAAAAGACGCCGGCATCAATCCAAATGCTTGGATCCAGCAGGCTTTCGGTATTTCTCGGCAGCAAACCACACGATACCTGACGGCGCTTTGTGCCGAAGGCCTGCTGCAACGTCATGGAATTGGTCCTGGTGTTCGGTACATCTATGTAGCCCATCGCAAACTTTTGCTGCAGCTGTTGTGGAAAAGTAAAGAGATCAGCTCGTCCAGGGATTCCGTTCTTGACGAAATCATGCAGCATCCGAGCCTGAAAAATCTCCCTCGCGAAGCTCAGAAATTTATTCAAGCGACCCTTGGCGTTTTGCTGAACAATGCTTTGGATCATAGCGATGGCGAGACTATTCGACTTGACTTAAGTCTCGAGGACGAGACCCTCACTCTGCATTTCACTGATGACGGTGTAGGATTGTTTCAACACATAGCTGAACACTTTTACAGCCCAACGCTGGTTGAAGCCGTCGGAGATCTCGTTAAAGGTATACGCCGCCATAGCTCGACTTCTAAATTCGGCCTCAACAGCATTTTTTGGGCCGCGGATTTCGTACGAATCGAAGCCAACGGACTGCAACTCAAAATGCAGGGTCGATCCCAAGACTGGTCACTGACCCAAGTGGCTAAAGGTCGCTCCGGAACATTTTCTATTGTGGAATTCGATCCCAGCACCGCCAGACCACTGCAGCCCAAGGCCACCCAGAAAGTTCTCATTCCCGTTGTGCTGTATAGCCGCAATTTAAGGAGGCGCATCGCCGACCAGCGCGATGCCAAACGCATGCTTCGCGGTCATTGGGAGCACGAAGAAATCATTTTGGATTTCCACAAGGTTGAAGAGCTCAATTATTCATTTATGTTCGACATCTTTATCCGCTTTAAAGGCCAACATCCGAAGTGCGGCCTCATGCCTGTGAATATGAATGCAGGCATTCGCTCCATGCTGACCCTTATTCAAAAAGACAAAGAGCCACGAAACCGCCAGACCAGAAGGGGACGAACTTGAGAAAAATACTGCTTATCGACGACAACAAGCAATTGCATTCGGTGGTGATGGACGCTTTGAAAAAACCTCATTATGAGGTCAGCTTCTGTGAGGATCCTTTCGAAGCCATACCACGACTCGAAACCGAGAGCTTTGAACTTATTCTCTGTGATATAAAAATGCCGGGAGTATCGGGACTTGTGCTCGTTGAGGAGCTACGCAAGCAGAATATTCTGGTCCCGGTGCTCT
Source organism: Oligoflexus sp. (assembly GCA_041737755.1). Taxonomy (GTDB): domain Bacteria; phylum Bdellovibrionota_B; class Oligoflexia; order Oligoflexales; family Oligoflexaceae; genus Oligoflexus. Next base: position 1,277 of record JBGSRE010000787.1, on the reverse strand, counting down.
TTATTACGGGTAATCTAACGGAAGAATCTTCCAGGGAAATCCTTCGGCTCAAAGCCGTAGGATTGGTCGAAAAACCCTTTCGCCTCGCAGAACTACGCGAACGCGTCAATCGCTTCTTTGCCGGCCAATGACGGTAGTGTTAGACAGCTCCTGCCAACGTGCCTTCGGCAATAAGCCGAGGAAAATCCATAGTGAATACGGTTTGTGATCCACGCCGTTCCATTCGAACTTGACCGCGTTGCCTCATCATGATCTCCTGCACAATACTGAGCCCAAGGCCTGTGCCCTTACCCGGATCTTTGGTCGTAAAGAAGGGGTCAAAAATCCGGCTAGCAATCATTTCGGGCACACCTTCGCCCTGATCCGCAACTTCAATGTGAATCGTTCGATCGTCTGCAAAAACCTTTATAAGCAGCCGGCGATCGCGTGGTTCGAGTGCAGCCATCGCATCAATCGCGTTGCTGATGAGGTTGCTTAGGGCCTGCATGATTTCCGAACTGATTGCCGAGATTCTGATAGTTTCGGGACAGCTCGACTCGAGCTGAATACTATGCTGCTCCAGATGATGTTTCATAAGCAAGAGGGTGTCATCGACCAAAGTTTTCACGAGGACTGGCACGGCTTTATCCCGCGGTCCCTGGCGTGAGAATGTCTGTAAACTGCGCACAATTCGGCTGATATGCCCAGCATTCTGCTCGATCAGCTGCAGATCACTTTGAAGTTTTTTTAGATCCCAAGCTTCGGGTTCAGCCATCGCTTCGTTGATGGCATCGATCTTCCCAATCACAACCGCCAAAGGGTTATTGATTTCATGAGCCACACCTGCAGCGACCTCCCCGAGCGATTGCAGTCGCGAGGAATGAAACCGTTTGGCCTGTTCAGTCAGCACTTTGTCGTGCAGTCTGCGCGTGAATAGAAACAAAAGAACCGGTGGCACGATGGCAATGGAATAGGCGGTAAACCAAACAATAGGGATCATGAGTTTTACCGCCATTTCTGGTAACTCAGGAGCAGGAGTAGCAAATAAAGATGGATAGGATGTGGTAACAAGACCAGTTAACAGGGAGACAAGCACACAAAAAACCATATATCGAACATCGCGGGGGTGGAAAAGGACGAGTGGGCCCGTACCTGTGGCAAAGAGGTAGAGGTAAGTTGGTATGAGTCCGTGTAGCTGCTGATGGGAGAGTACAGCCAAAAAATTGGCTGCAAGCACAAAAAGAAGTTTACCGGCATTGCCATAGCGATGATGCAGCAGCAGCGATGCTGTGCATAAG
>JBGSRE010000724.1:0-8492 GCA_041737755.1 Oligoflexus sp. | reverse complement strand
ATTGGAATTCTGGAGCAAACCAGAAACCGTTATAGATCAATTCTGCAACTTTAATGGAAAGATTGTCCCGAAGGCGCATGACTTCCCGATCCAAAGTCAGGCCCGCGGCCGCGTGCCTTGGTTCAATTCCTCCAGCCTCATGAAGCTTTACCCTCCTCGGCATCAACGACGTAAAGGTTTCTTTCTTCGCGGTTCAAAAGAATACCGATTTTACTGATGATCTGCTGGTGGATATCGAGATAAATCATATTATGATGCTCGAGACGTCCGGCGAGAGGCGTGAAGACGAGCGAACTCAATCCGGCTCCATAGGCGGTGGTCATCAGTGCCAGCGACATGGAGCTTCCGATCTGGCTGGGGTCAGCCAGGGTTTTCAATACCCCAATCAAACCCATCACTGTACCGAAGAGGCCAAAGGCTGGAGCGATCAGCATGCCTTTTTTAAGCACATCCACGGCAATCTTTCGGCTCAGGTACTGATCGGCAATGCGCGAGGTGACGAATTCATCAATTTCCTCGAGCAAAAGACCCTGGTGATGCATAAATACGACATCATTTAGCAATTCGCCATCGATAGCCAGGCCTTCACGCAGATCGCCGAGGGATGCCTGGCTTACAATGGCCTGATCGAGTTCGCGCACAATATTCATGATGGGTTTTTCTGGAGTTCCGAACAGCGATTTGGTCACCAGAACCAAACTCGAGACCATGCTTTTCAAATCGAATTGAAAGGTCAGACTGGCTAAAGTTCCGCCCAGAACTATCATCAGGCTATGGTAGTCAAAGTAAGATGAAGTCTGGTTGTGGCTGGCCATGGAATAAAGCACGGCAGCCATTCCACCAAGGCTCAATAGAAGTGCGATGGGATCAAAGCGCTTCTGAGTCGTCTGCAGGTACTTTTTGAAGGAAAGCCCATCCATATATTCAGTCCTTTCCGTCAAAGTTTGTTGATGAATCCGGATCCCTGCTGCGATCTCGTTCCAACTGAAAGACGGTTTGTTGCTCTTGCATCAACTGACTCCATAAACCTGGATCCTGTTCAACGATCACGCTCAATTTGATAATGTAGTCATCAATCGAAGAGATAATGACTTTGGATCCTCGTTTGAGATTTGCGAATAGCCGCGCTTCCCATTCATGCTTGACCGTCCAGAGATAGGTTTTGCGCTTGGAATCTCGTAATTTACAGCTTTGTTCTTCGACATGGAGAACCTCGGCCATGTCTCTTTGAAAGGTTCGGCCAGGCGCTTCATAGAAGTAGGCATCGATGATGTGATCATCCTTGATATTCAATAGACAGGAGTCGCCGATCTTGGGCAAAGTTCTGAGAAATGCCATGGGCACGAGATAAGTGCTGCGGCCTGACTTCATCGTCACGGTGCGCTCTTGCATGCTTATCTCGCGGACCAAGGCGGTCTTAAGCTGAGGAGGAATAATATTGTTGGATTCAAGAGCTTTGGCGACATAGGCTTGGGATTTCATAGCCTGGGCCAATTGTTCGGTCAATTGACTGAGTTTGGACTGCAGGCGCGAGTTTTCCACTTGCAGGCGCTCGAGCTCTTGCTTCAATTGCTCACGGGATTGTTTTTTGTCAGGACCAGCATTGAGTTCACCCGTTCGAAGGCGAGCCAGTTCCAACTCGTAGCCTTCTATCTCGGAGTAGAATTTCTTAAGCAGATAGCCCACCTTGTTTTTAGCAGGCATTTGAAAACTCAGACAGGGCATGTAGCTGCGTGCTAGGATAGGTCCTGAGGAGTTGGGTTTGTCGTTGGCCCGAATCCGTACGCCCTGGGTGAGAGTATCGAAACAGGATAGAAGATTTTCAAAATTACTGGCAAAGCCATTGGCTTCTAAAACGGTTTGAATGACTTCAAGAGGCTTGCGAAAATGAATTCGATCCATCGTTACGGAGAAATGCGAACTCTCTTCGTCCAAAGCAGCAAAGGAAAGGTCTTCGCTATAGGCGGCCTTGGAAAGATCCACCTGATCACTTTCCAGGATAAGTTGCTCGGAAGTTTTCTTCGCATTGAATACCAATTCAAAGTCCTCTTTCGTGATCCAAGATGCACCTTAAGATACCTCGTCCGCCTATCGGCCAAACATTTCTTATCTTTACCAAAAAGTCACAATGATCGCCGCGGTGGAGTCTGGGCATGGATTTTCGAAGAGGCGTAAATAGCAGAAAAAGAAAGATTTTAATTTGATGTTTGCCGTTTTGTAAATTGGCTAGAGACCAAGCAATGATTGTCGGACAACCTAGCTGTCCGGGCCCTTGAATTCCTCTGATACTTTGTAATTGCTTTTCGGCAGGAGCCTTGCAAGGATGCCAAGGACCGCCTTTTTGCTCCGAAAGGAATGGCTGATGCTGGCTCAAAAAATACAATGGATTCGAAAATCACAGAAGAAATTTCCCGTCGATGCCAGTGATCAAGCAGGTTCCATGGGCGAACGAATGGCTCTGAATCAATTGCAAGGCATATTGAAGAAGCTGGGTTGTGAGGCTGAAATATATCAGTCTCTGCGGGTTCCTAAACACAAGGGACCAGGGAAATATGAAATTGATCTCCTGCTCGTAAGTGAAGCAGCAGTCCTGGTCGTTGAAGTCAAACATTGGGGTGGACGACTTACCCGGGCAAGGGGAGATTGGGTTCAAGAAAAAGGACGCGAGAAAAAAGTTCTGCCCGATCCAGTGAAATTAAATCAGGAGAAGCTCGAGGCCCTGAAGCAATGGCTGGTGAAACGCGGACTTGTCCTGCCCCCGCAAACGCTGCATTCCCTGGTCGTCTTTACCCATCCTGATGTTTTAGTGAGCCATGAAATAAAAGATCTCGATGGGGTGGTGGGGTTGGCTTCTTTGTTGGATCTTGCGCTGGCAAAGTGTTCGTATCCAAAACGTTTTCTTTGGCAGAAAAAGCCATCCGCCGTCTTTGATTTTTCGGCTTTGAACCACAGCCTGCAGGACCTTCCAACCTGGGATAGACTCCGCTTCTATGGGGGCAGGATCTGTCACGGTGATCTTGAGTACATTGTCTTGCCTAATGTCCAGCCTTCAGCTTTGCAGCGGAAATACCTGCGCCGCGTGGAGGTTCTGCTTTCGAGACGTCTGTTTCCAGGCCTTTTTTTAAGAGCCCAATTGCGAGTCACCGATTGGGCGGGCAAGCGTAAAACTTACCCTCTCGCTCCTGATGCAAAACTCGTCTTCTGCCATGCGGGTCAAAATCTCAAAGAAGAGGTGTCCTGGTTGCATGTCGAATCGCTCGATCTTGGTTGGAAAGACCATTCCTACTATGAAGATCGCTAAATCAAGTGCCTTTTATTTGGCTTGGATGGAATCGAGTTAAGGCGCAGCAGCTCCATTCTGATTTAACAGCATTTCAAGGAGCATAGAGTCGAAAGTCTTGAGCCACAGCAAATGTTCCGGCATCGACTTTCTTTTTCTGTTCATCACCCGACAGATAGGTGCGATAGCGCTGGTCTCCACCCAAATACACACGGTACCAGGCAGTTCCATAGTAGGCGATGTTATCCTGTTGAATCGGCGGTCCACCGTTGGTGACATCGAGATGAGTCATGCCGTTAAATTTCGTCAGTGCCTTCGGGGTTGTTGCCGGCATGGCTTCATAGGCAAGCTCAATATTTCTTGGAACGGCGACAGTATCATCCGTTCCCGTCTGCAATAGCATCGGCACAGAGCTGGTTGGTGTCACTGGGCGAAAGGCGCAGATAGGAACGGCAGCCTTGACCGCAGTTGAAAGTTCATTCACGGCCAGAATGGTTCCCGCACCACCCATCGAATAGCCCATGATGCCGATTTTTTTCTCATCGACTTTGCCTTGAATGGGACTGCCTACTCGTTGATTTTCGCTTTTTAATTTTTGAAAGCTACCCTTGTGCCCGGTGGCCCAGATCGTTGGGTTCAACGATTGGTTATTGGTCGGTGTGAAGACGATCGTGATCACACCATGGCTAGCGAGATGCTCGCCCAACCAGGACATCTGTTCCTTGGTATTGGTAAAGCCTCCGCTTAAAGTACTGGCACCGATGAGTTTGGCTTTGGGATCCGCTGGATAGTAAATGATCGCCGAATTATAGGCAGGGTCTGTCAGGTTATCGATGTAACTCAAGACTTCATAGGGACCCTTTTTACCAGGATAGTAAAGGGCCTCGGGAGTTTTGTTATCATTCTCTTTTGGCTGCGGATTCGGCGTCGTGGTCGTTTGATCCGGCGACTTTGAAGCATCGCTGCCGGTTTCCGGTATCGGCTCCTGGCTCGTGCTGCCGTCATCCTGATTATTGGGAGCAGTCTGGCGATCTCTTTGGCTTTCGCGTTGAAAGTTAGCGTCGCCACACGAGAGAAGCCATATGCTTGACACAATGATAGCCGCGATCTTCATTTTCATCTCCTGCTTGCTCATACCCATTGGCATTCAATTGTGCAAAATATATACCCTTGGTACGAAGTATTTAAATAATTGAAATGAATAGAAAAATATTTATGAACCCCAGCCTTTGTCAGGATTTTTGACGGTTTCTCTCGTCAAAACTTGGACGGTTTCGGCAGCTGGTTTTCGATTCTGTCGGAAGAGCAAGAAAAGAGTTGCCAGCTTGGGTTCTGAAATTCACTCTTTACGGTAGCTTTAGAAAAGCATAAGTAGGAAAGAGACCATCATGATTCTTTACGGAAATGCCTCTTGAGGACCTTGGCGATGCGCGGGCCAGCTCTTCAAGCATGATGCATTCATAACGGAAGTCGTGAATACCGAGTCCGCCGTATTCCTCAGGTGCTTGCGGGACGAGGAAACCCTGTTCGCCGCAGCGCAGATAAATTTCCCGAGGAATGATACCAGCCTGTTCCCATTCATCCTGAAAGGGAAGAACTTCCTTATGCAAGAATTTCCTGAAACTTTCGCGAAACATTTCGTGTTCATTATTATAGATAGTCCGCTTGGTAAACAAGAGTGACTCCTTTCTTTAAAAATTTTCGTTACGTTCTGATTTCTCAATGAGCAACTTGGGTGGCGAAAAACGATCGCCATAGAGTTTCGCCAGCTCATGGGCACGCACAGTAAAGGCTCGCACGCCATAGCTGTTGATAAACTGCAAAGTTCCACCACTCCAAGGGGCGAAGCCAAAACCAAAGATCGAGCCAATGTTGGCGTCCGCGACCGACATGAGCACCTTCTCTTCGTAGATGCGCACAGTTTCCAAAGCTTGAATAAACAGCAGGCGATCCTTCATGTCCTGGAAGGGGATCGTTGGCCCTTGGTAAAGACTATTCAGTTGAGGCCAAATATATTTCTTCCCATCTTTCGGATACTCATAAAAACCGGCGCCAGCGGCTTTGCCTTTGCGCCCGAACTCATTCAGCAAACGGTCCACGACGGCATTGGCTGGATGTTCTGGAGCTGGTTTTCCCATCTTTGCCAAATCCGCTGCCGTGGCTTTGCGCACCAGATCGTAGAGGGAAAGGCTCACCTCATCCGACACCGCCAGAGGACCCACCGGCATTCCTGATTGCAGAGCTGCGCGCTCGATCGCCATCGGAGCCTGCCCTTCGGCCAGCATTGCGATGCCTTCCTGGGTAAACAGACCAAACACCCGAGAGGTGTAGAATCCGCGACTGTCGTTGACGACGATGGGCACTTTATCAATCTGCCTTACGAAATCAAAGCCACGAGCCAGAGTTTCTGGAGATGTGTCAGCGCCTAAAATAATTTCAACCAACTGCATCTTATCGACTGGCGAAAAGAAATGCAGGCCGATAAACTTGCTTGGATCCTTCGCCGCTTTGCTCAAGCTGGTGATGGGCAAGGTGGAGGTATTGGAAGCCATGATGGCATCAGAAGAAAGCACGGCAAGGGCTTTCTCAGTGACATCTTTTTTTAGCTCACGGTTTTCAAACACCGCTTCGATGACCAATTCACATTCTGCCAATGCTTCATATTGATCCACGGGTTTGATGCGACTCAAGAAACTCTGCTTGTCACTCTCAGTGATCTGAGCTTTTTGCAGCCGACTCTCAAGAATTTTTGCGGAGTACTGCTTGCCCTTTTCAGCAGCCTCGATACTCACATCTTTCAAGTAGACTTCAATGCCAGCTTTGGCAGCCGCATAGGCGATACCAGACCCCATCATACCCGCACCAAGCACAGCGATTCGATTGAAACGATACTTGGGGAAATCTTTGGGACGACTGGCGCCGCCTTTGATCGCGTTCAACTGAAACCAGAATGTCGAAATCATATTCTTGGCCACAGAACCGGTCGCGAGCTGCGCAAAATAACGGCTTTCAATCCGAAGCGCGGTATCGACATCCACATAAAGTGATTCGACGGCGACTTTCAAAATAGCCTCGGGAGCAGGATAGCAGCCCTTGGTTTTATCCCGTAGCATAGCTGGTGCAACGGGAAGCATCTCGGCTAATTTGGGTTGCTTCGGCGTTCCACCTGGAATTTTATAGCTGTCCTGATCAAAACTTTGCTTGGATTCAGGATGCGCCAGGATCCAGGCCCGAGCCTGCTCGTCCAGTTCCTCCTTGGTTTTGCAGAGGCCATGGACCAAGCCCGCTTTAAGAGCATCAGCAGGGGCGAGCTGTTTGCCTTCCAGAAGTAAAGGCATCCCTAGTTCCAGACCGACCAAGCGTATGGTTCGCACGACACCACCGCCGCCTGGCAGAAGTCCAAGAGTGACCTCCGGTAACCCTATTCGAATTTTGCTATCATCCAAAAGCAGTCGATGATGACAAGCCAGAGCGATTTCCCATCCGCCGCCAAGGGCTGTGCCGTTGATGGCAGCGACCAGCGGAACTCCGAGAGTTTCCAGAGTTCTTAGATCGGCCTTGATTGCCTCCGTCATCTGAAAAATAACATCGGCATCTTCGGCGCCGACCTGGCTTAATTCCTTAAGATCACCACCAGCAAAAAAGGTGGATTTTGCTGAGGTGAGTAGGATGCCCTTGATCGCTGCACGATCGGCTTTGATCTGCTGCGTGACTTCTCGCAGAGAATCTCGGAAAGCAGCATTCATGGTATTAGCAGCCTGACCTTGAGCATCAAAGGTGAGGGTGACGATATGATTTTGATCTTTTTCGATTCGAATATCATGCATGTTTAATCCCCTCATCCCAGTCGTTCGAAAACAGTCGCGATACCCATACCGGCGCCAATACAGAGGGTGACAACCCCATAGCGTTGGTTCCGACGTTCCAGCTCATCGAGTAAACTCGATGTGAGAATAGCTCCGGTTGCTCCGAGCGGATGGCCCATGGCGATTGCGCCGCCGTTGACATTGATTTTTTCGAAGGGGACACCAGTATCTTTTTGAAATTTAAGTACAACGGAAGCGAAAGCCTCGTTGACTTCGAAGAGATCGATATCTTCCAAGCGAAGATTCGCCTTCTGCAGGGCTAAGCGTGTCGCTGGCGCTGGACCTGTCAGCATAATAGTTGGCTCCGAGCCGATCACGGCAGTGGCCAATATGCGAGCTTTAGGAGTCCACCCCATGTGATCGCCTATTTTTTTGCTACCGATGAGCACAGCCGCAGCGCCATCGCTGATGCCTGAGGAGTTGCCTGCGGTATGAACATGATGAATACGTTCCACTGCAGGATACTTCTGATAGGCCACCGAGTTAAAACCATACTCGCCGACTTTGACAAAGGAAGCTTTCAATTGGTTCAGTGCCTGCAGAGTACTTTCTGGACGAATCATTTCGTCTTGATCCAGGATCAAAAGCCCGTTTTGATCGACGACTGGAACTTGTGATTTTTCAAAATAACCGGCTTTTCTAGCTCTCGCAGCCTTTTCGTGAGAAGAAAGTGCAAACTGATCGACAGCATCGCGATCAAAACCTTCGAGAGTGGCAATCAAATCCGCGCCCAAACCCTGCGGCATAAAACCAGTATGCAGGTTGGTATCAGGATCCTGGGCCCAGGCGCCCCCATCCAAACCCATCGGTACCCGTGACATAGATTCCACGCCCCCCGCCACAACCAGATCGTCATAACCTGATGCCACTTTTGCTGCACCGAGGTTGATCGCTTCCAAACCAGAAGCGCAGAAGCGATTGAGAGTCACTCCCGAGACGCGTTCGTGCCAGTCGGCAGACATGGCGGCAGCTTTCGCGATATTCATACCCTGCTCACCAACCGCGGTGACGCAGCCCATGAGCACGTCCGATACCAAACTGGTATCGAGATTATTGCGCTTTTGCAGAGCCTTTAGCTGTTGGGCAAGCAGGCTGATGGGTCTGACTTCGTAAAGCCTCCCATCCGGTTTGCCTTTGCCCCTCGGAGTCCGAACTGCGTCGTAGATATAGGCATGTCCAGTCATTGATACCCCCTGTCTTGGCTATCTTTAGCATTGAAACGAACTGTAAAAAGAAATATGGGCCTTGGCAATGGCAGGAGTGGTCACTCGAGTTGGCAGAAATGTTCACAGGTGAGCTGTACTTATTGGCTGAGCGTGTCATGCCAAGCCGCCTTTGGCGGCGTA
>JBGSRE010000687.1:0-5641 GCA_041737755.1 Oligoflexus sp. | reverse complement strand
CGGGTTGGCGGGCCGGATGCCGAGATCTATAACCTGCTTGGATTTGCCCGACGAAAACAAAAGCAGTGGGATGAAGCGATCTCGGCCTACCGAAAGGCCTTGGAGATGAAGCCCGACTTCAGCCAAGCCAAAGAATATCTGGCTGTAGCTTATTTGAACAACAATCAAGTGGCTGCAGCCAAAGCTCTCCACAAAGAACTGGCGAAGAGTGCCCCTGAATTGGCGGTGATGGTGGAAATGGAAGCGCGTCGGCTGAAAGTAAAATGGTAAGGATACGGGCGCTACTGCTGCTGTTCTATTTAGGCGAGAGTTCCCCGATGCTTGCTGCCAGCTGCCCGCCGAATACCTGGCAACAGCGATTTAAACCGCGGCAGGAAACTTTCCTTCGGGGTTGCAGTGCTCTGCCCATGCCAGAGCAATTGCTTTGTCGAGAAGGTGCACGACTCTTTGTCGATCGCACGCTTTCAAGCGATGGAGCAGTCAGTTGTGCGAGCTGCCATCCCATAGCAGGTTCAGGGACGGCTCTTACAAATATTCCTGTCTTAAGCGATGGTCTGACTCGGCCGCAATCACGAGGCTTAGCATTGAAATCGCCCCGTACACCTTCGCTCTTGGATGTGGGGCGATCCTCAGGACCTTTCTTTTGGAATGGCCGGGCTAGGCATTTAGAGGATCAAGCCTACTGGCCGCTCTATTCCCGATGGGAAATGGATAGTTCTCCTGAAAGACTGCAAGCTCATGGAGGTTCTCGGTTTGTTGCACGCGCGCTAGCGGCTTTTGTGGGCAGTCTGCAGAGTGGACCCGCGCCTTTTGATGAGTGGCTGCGTGGGAATTGCAGTGCTATGAATCAACAGGAGCAAGAGGGGGCCTTTTTGGTTCTGGAGGAGAAGCCCTGCACAGTCTGTCATCAGGGAAGTGAGCTGCGGGGCTCTACCGTGGTGCGATTGCGATACTTCGGTGTGCCAAAGGACCTTTTGCAGGACGATGAAGCTGGCTACGCTTCGGATGCTGAACTCTCCATCCTTTGGCCTAGCAAACAAGCAAGAGTCTTGCACAGTGTGCCGCAATCGCTCAGGAACCTCAGTCTCCGTAATCAAGTGTTTGGTCGATTTGGTCAAGGAGCAGACCTGCGAGCGTTTTTACAAGATCACGGGCGTCAGCCCCAAGACCCGATGCTGCGCTATCAATTGAACCAAAGGCAGCTCCAATCCATCCTGGCGTTCTTGGAACAAGCACTTTTATCGCGTTCTGCCCTAGCTATGAATCCCTTTGCCCAGAAGACCTTCACTTCGATCTTGGAGTGAACTCAGTGGATCAAAAACCCTAAGCTCATGATCGCGAATCCAGGTAGGATGGGATATCGAGACCTTTAAAGGACAAGCTTTTTTCCCTGGAAGTGAATTTTCTGGTGATCCTGGAACTCAACTGACTTAGTATGGATGAAGTTTCTCCCAAACCACGTGCTAGAGACCCAGCGTATTTTCGCAAAGAGGATCCAGGATGGGCCGTATCAAACAGCGCATGTTTTCATCTCCTGACATCCTTCCGCGAGGTCTTCGGACTTGTTTTTTGCTGGTAGATTTCGCTTTTCTCATCTATTGGACCTTGTCCTTTTTTCAATTAATACCCGCGAAGTGGCTTTTGATGAATGCTGACCAGCCGTTCCTGGTGGATTGGAATTGGTCGTTTTTGCCCTTGAACTTGCTGATCGCTAGCACAGGGTTTTTGACGCTTTTCCTGGCTGCAAAACGCTCTCATAAAGCTGTGACGATGGCATTGATTTCGTTGATCATGACGTTTTGTGCGGGCCTCCAGGCGCTTAGTTTTTGGGTGCTAAGCGGAGATTTTTCCTGGATCTGGTGGATACCCAATGTTTTTCTCGTGCTTTATCCTATCCCTTTTATCCTGTTTATCTTCAATAGAAGCGCACGATAATCCTTAAGGTCTCAAGCTAATCGTGCCGTCACATCCCACCGCGAACACTTTGCCAGCAGGCGTTAACGCTCAAGCCTTAGGTAAGCCGATGCGACCATAAGTCTGCGGCCAAACGGCGGATGCCCGACGCGAACTTCGTTCGCTGGGCATGACGGAACGCTGTCATCCTGAGTGCCAGGACTCGTCATCCCCAGCGCGGAGCGCGTCGGGGATCCCTTCGGATACCAACCGGCGGATGCCCGACGCGAACTTCGTTCGCTGGGCATGACGGAGAGGCAAACAACCGTGTTTGACAGCTAAGTAACCGAGGGATAGCATGAAAATTCAGCTGCTCCGGCGGATCTGTGTTATCTCACGTCCCTTGAAGGAAAACGTCAATGAGTCAACAAAACCCTAATGACGAATCTCAATCGCAAAAATCAAAGTCGATCGATCAGGATGCTTTGGAATATCATCGGCGTTCCCCCGCTGGGAAGATATTTACCGGCATCAAGAAGCCTGCAGCGACGCAAATGGATCTGACTTTGGCCTACTCTCCCGGCGTAGCTGCGCCCTGTCTGGAAATCGCCAAGAACGAAGAAGATTCTTTTGTCTATACTGGACGCGGCAATCTTGTTGGGGTTATTTCTAACGGTACGGCTGTGCTCGGCCTGGGAGATATTGGACCCTATGCTGCCAAGCCCGTTATGGAAGGCAAGGCCATGCTTTTCAAAAAATTTGCCGATATCGATGTCTTCGATATTGAAGTCAATGCCGATGATCCGGATCTTTTTATCGCTTGCGTCAAAGCCTTGGAGCCAACTTTCGGTGGCATTAACCTGGAAGATATCAAGGCGCCCGAGTGTTTTTATATAGAAGAAAAGCTGCGTGAAATGATGAATATTCCGGTTTTTCATGATGATCAGCATGGAACAGCCATCATCGCTTCGGCGGCTTTTCTGAATGCCCTCGAGGTTGCAGAAAAGAAAATCGATCAGGTCAGGGTCGTCTTTTCGGGGGCAGGGGCCGCTGCGATTGCTTGTGCCAATCTCTTTCTTTCTTTGGGAGTGAAGCCGCAAAATCTCATCCTCTGCGACAGCAAAGGAGTTGTCCATCGCGGTCGTAAGGATTTGAACAAGTACAAGGATCGCTTCGCCCAGGATACGCCGCTGCGAACCTTGGCGGAAGCCTTGAACGGCGCCGATGCGTTTGTCGGGGTGTCGGTGGCGAGAGCCCTGAGTCCCGATATGATCAAGCAGATGGCTGTGAATCCTATCATCTTTGCTCTGGCTAATCCCGAGCCGGAAATTCGCCCTGATTTGGCTCGACAGGCTCGGCCCGATGCGATCATCGCCACCGGGCGGTCGGACTTCCCCAATCAAGTGAACAACGTCTTAGGTTTTCCCTTTATTTTTCGTGGTGCACTCGATGTGCGGGCAAGCGTAATCAATGAAGAGATGAAGCTAGCAGCCGTGCGAGCTATCGCTGCTTTGGCTCGCGAGAGTGTGCCGGATGCTGTCATGAAAGCCTATAAGGATGGCGAGGTCTATCAGTTTGGTCGGGATTATCTGATTCCAAAACCGGTCGATCCCCGGGTGCTCTTTCATGTTGCGCCGGCGGTAGCCAAGGCGGCTATGGATTCCGGAGTGGCGCGAAAAAAGATTGATATCGCCCGTTATACCGAACATATCGAGCATATTTTGGGCCCGACGCAGAGCATGATGCGGTCGATTCAAAGACAAATTCATTCGATCAATAAAACGAAACAGAAGAAAGCCCGCATTGTCTTTCCTAATTCCTACGATCGACGCATTCTGCGAGCGGCCGCTCAAGTCGTTGATGAAGGAGGGATTGAGATCACACTGATCGGCAATGAAGAGCGAATCCTCTTCAATGCGGAAAAAAATGGTTTGATTCATTTTAAAGATAAGGTGCAGATCATCGCGCCGGTCCATTCCAAAAAATTTGATGAATATGCCGCCCGGCTTTTCCTTTCCCGGCAACGTAAAGGTGTTTCGCAAAGTGGAGCGCGGCAGCTGCTGCATAACTATAATTATTTTGCCGCTATGATGCTCGATGCCGGTGATGTCGATGGGGTGGTGTCAGGTGTTGTGGAGCCTTATGGACCTGCTATTCGCCCACTTCTGGAAGTGATCGGGGTCAATGACGAGCAGACTTTGGCTGGGATTTATATGGTCATGCTCCGGGACCGCCCGCTGTTTTTTGCAGATTGTACCGTCAATGAAAATCCTAATGCGGAAATGCTGGCAGAAATCGTCTTGAGCACAGTGGCTGTCGCCAGCCGATACACCAAGGAGCCGATTCGAACGGCCATGCTCAGCTTTGCAAGTTTTGGTGCCAATCGATCTCCTGCCAGTCAGAAGGTGGCGGATGCTGTGCAGCTCGTGAAAAAACGCCGTCCTGATTTAGAAATCGACGGTGAAATGCAGGTGGATGTTGCCTTGAATTCTGGGTTAAGGCAGCGAGAGTTTCCTTTCTGCTCACTCACCGGTGATGCCAATGTTCTTATCTTTCCCGATCTGGCGGCTTCGAATATTGCATATAAGTTGATGGCTCAGGTGGGTCAGGCTTCTTTGATTGGGCCCATTCTTTATGGAATGAAAAAACCTGCCAATGTTTTGCAGATCAGCGCGACTACGGATGAAGTGGTGAATATGATTTATGTGACGGCTCATCAGGCGATGGAAAGCTGGTAAGCAGGAGAATCTGGTCCAGCGTTGCCTGGACCAGATTTCGCAAACGAATTATTGCAAATCAGCGCCACCTGCCAACCAATTTAAAAGTTTCACACCGTCGGCACTGCTAGAAAAAGTAGAAGTAGGAGATGGCATTCTGCTTGAACCCGTGGCATTGATGCGCGTGATCATAGATGCTTTCGCTGCCTTTACTTCTGCCAAAGTAGTGAGCTTGGTCTGATTTCCATTGTGACAGCCGGATCCAAAGCAGTTGGCTGAAATGATCGGGGATACATCCGCATAAAGGAAGGTCGAAGTGGTGGCTGCTACCGGGGTTGTTGCCTTATCATCTGATTTGCTGCCACAGGCGTTGATGAAAGTCAGAGCTAGCAAAGTGCTCGACCAAAAGCTCAAAGAACATACTTTTTTCATAGACGGGTCTCCCTTGAAAGGAATAGCTATTGGGAAAATGTTAGGGCTTTCCATCTGCCAGGGCAAGAGCCACAGGGCTTAAAACTCCTGAAAGAGTGTTTGGCGTTATTCCCAGACCTTTGGCAAGTTTCGAATATTGAAAAAGAAGGCGCAGAAGTCGGTTGAATGCCAATTTAAGCAGCGCCCGAACTCCTGCCTTACGTGTTGGAAATTTTATGGCCGCAATCCCGCCGCTCGCTCCAAGGTTTCAAGGCGCCTGAGGATTTCGCTTAAATCCTGGGAAGGACCAGTTGCTCCCGGGACTCCCGTTTCACCTTTGGGACCTCGGGGTCCGCTTGGGCCGTCGGCACCGGTCGCACCGGTGTCGCCTTTCAATCCCTGGAGGCCTTGTTGGCCAGTTTCGCCTTTGACCCCGCGTTGGCCGTCGATCCCTGTGTCCCCTTTAACGCCTTGAGCTCCAGCGGGTCCGGGCGGGCCAGTCTCGCCCTTCAAACCATTGGCCCCAGTGGCTCCTGCGGCCCCAGTGTCCCCTTTAACGCCTTGAGCTCCAATGGGTCCGGGCGGACCGGTTTCGCCCTTCAAACCATTGGCCCCAGTGG
>JBGSRE010000685.1:0-2085 GCA_041737755.1 Oligoflexus sp. | reverse complement strand
ACTCATCATGAGCTCCTCAATTCAAAGTCCGGCGAAGCGAGTCAAGCAATAGCCAGGAAAATAAGACACTCCTTCGAATCAGGCCGGTATGAAAGGAACGCCTTTGAAACAGAGTGCCTGCTATATGGGTTGCACTCTTTTTGATATTTTTTGCTATTAGATATCCTTGCATCGCATCTAAACATGGTCTAATCTGCTTTTTATTGCAAATAGTTGCAATACAAAATTTTGGGTTGGAAAACTTTCTTGAGCGAAGCAGCTGTCGAAATAAAGTCTGTCGAATTCTCTTATAAGCATGATCGACCCTTGCTTAGGATCGCCGACTTCACATTGGCTATAGGGCAGCATTGCTTCATTAAGGGCCCAAGCGGTAGTGGCAAGAGCACTTTTTTGGGCCTCGTTGCCGGCATCCTAAGGCCACAGAAGGGTGAAATCGCGATAGGCGGACATAATATCCTAGGGATGAAGGCCGCGGAACTTGATAGCTTTCGCGGTCGTTCCATTGGCTATTTAGCGCAAATGTTTAATTTGATCCCGTATCTATCGGCCTTCGACAACATCTGCCTGCCTCTTGCTCTGCATAGGCAGAAATGGGATGACCAGCGTCGCAGTACTGTTCAGGAACTGATTCAAACCCTCGACATTGGGGCTTTTTTACATCAGAAAGCCCGGGAGCTAAGCGTCGGCCAGCAACAGCGTGTAGCGGCTGCTCGATCTTTTGTCTGCGACCCAGAGCTGGTCATTGCTGATGAGCCGACCAGCAGCCTGGACGAACGCCAAAAGGAAAAACTCATGCGATCCCTGATGGAGATGGCCGCGCGTCGGTCTTGTACCTTGATAGTGGCCAGTCATGACAGAGACGTGGCCGCCCTTTTTCATCACAGTTTCGATCCCGGTGGAAGTTCATGCTTACAAAGCTGATCCTGCAATCCATGTGGTCGCGACGAACCAGCCTTGGTATCGTTATCGTGACGAGCGCCCTAGGGATCGGCTTGATTGTTGGTGGGTGGGCCATGGAATCTGCTTTGAGAAAAAGCTTCGTGCGCACTCTTGCAGGCACCGATCTGATCGTTGGAACGCGTGGCAGTCCCACCAATCTCCTTTTGTCTTCTGTGTTTGGTTTTGGGAACCCGCTCGGACTGGTGAGCTGGTCGGCCTATGAAAGGCTTGCTGCGCTTCCCGAAGTCGCCTGGACTTTGCCTATTTCTCTAGGGGACACCCATCGATCTTTTCGCGTGCTAGCCACCGATCAAAGCCTTTTTCAGAAGTATCAATTCGGTGACAAAGAAAGCATCTCTTTCGCGGCAGGATCTTATCGATCAGAACCATTTACAGCAGCGATCGGCTCCGAAGTTGCACGAGAGCTGAGCTATGCGCCTGGAAAGAAGATCATCCTAAAGCATGCAGAATCCATGCTGCATAGCCATGATGATGAGCCTTTTATCGTCAAAGCTGTCCTTCAGAAGACCATGACGCCACTGGATCGCACCATCATTATTTCTCATGAAAGCATGGATGCCATGCACCATGACGCGGAATTCAAGGGTGTTTCTGCTATACTCATCAAATTGAAGTCACGACCGGCCGCGCTCCAGGTCCAACATTTTGTCAATCGTCAAGAAGACGAGGCGTTGACAGCCATCATCCCTGCAATGACAATGTCTGATCTCTGGCAGCAGCTCTCCTATATTCGTATCGCCTTTCAGATCATGAGCGGACTTCTGCTTCTCGTCAGTATAGCTTGCATCATTCTGAATCTTTACAGCAGTGCGTTGATACGCAAACGTGAAATGGCTGTTTTACGGTTACTCGGTGCTTCGCCTCAATTGATACTGCTCATGTATTTTGCCGAGGCCTTGGTCTGCGTCACCCTCTCGACACTCCTGGCACTCGCTGTACTAAAAATTGGCGTTTTTTCTGCGCATCACGAGTTCGCGAACTTCATCGATATATTCAATCTCAGAAGTTTTAGTATCTACGGAGCGATCGCTCTGATCAGTGGAGCGTTATCTTTTATTGCGGCCCGGCAGGCTTATCAACGCGGTTTGCAAGACTCTTTGCGGGGCGCGGCATTGCCGGGGTTGG
>JBGSRE010000609.1:0-2490 GCA_041737755.1 Oligoflexus sp. | reverse complement strand
GAATTCAAGGGCCCCCAGTGCATAGCCCTGGCAGGTTTTAGTCTGCATGCAGCGCGCCGGGTGGGCAGTGAAGAAAGGCGGAATTTAAGCCAGTTGATCAACTATATGGCCCGCCCTCCTCTTGCCGAGGATCGCTTGGAGAGAACTGCTACTGGCGATATCCTTTATAAACTTAAAAAAGCTTGGAATGATGGCACCATTGGCATTCAATTAAGCCCGTCCGAGCTGATCGAAAAACTGATCGCTCTGATACCTCCCCGTTCAAGTCCGCTCGTACGCTACGGTGGAGTGTTTGCTCCTAACTTCAAACGTCGTGATGAAATAATCCTCGTTGCAGGCAGGCGTAAACGCAAGGTATCGCTGGGGCAGGAGGGGGCTGAAAAATCGGTAAAAAACAAAGTCACATCTGGCAGCTGGGCGCGGCTCTTAAAGCGGGTCTTCGCCATCGATGTTTCACGATGTCCCCGCTGCAAGAGTGAACTGGAAATCATTGCGGCGGTGGTCGATCCTATCCAGATCGCGCGTTATCTCAAATATACAGGCATGCCTGCCGCTCCACCTTCGCGGGCCGGAGTCAAAATGCGGGTCACGCATGAGGAGTGATGCTGAGGGGCCGAAAAGGGCCCTGCTTGGATTGAATAATATTGTCCAGCCATCTAAAACTATAAAAATATACACCAAAATATCCCGTTTCTAAAGCCATGACCACAATGTTCTGGCTTCATAGAAGAATGATTCTGTGCGGAAGAATGGAGAAGATTGCGGCAATTTAACTGGAATTCCCATTAATAGCCGAAAACGGTGATGAGGTTTGCATTTCCTACTGCCACCCCCAAGCGAGGTCGCAAGCGGATCTACAGAAATATTATTTTTAAGGAGCGATTCCGAACTGTAGAGCGGCTCTTCGCCTGGGAGGACAAATTCAAGAGACTGCTCATGCGCTTCGAAAGGATCAGCAGCCATCATTTTGGACTAAAACTGATTGCGTTTACTCTGATCAATCTTCGGCATTTTTGCTAACGAAAGATCTTAAAACATCAGAAGGGCGGTAGAGCCTTCGATGAAGGCTAGCCGCTGCTTTGCCTGAAATCGACTAAAATTGACCAAATCCATAAAAAAGGAAATATGTGCGCCGTGGTTTACCCTTGCAAGCAGCTCGCTATAGAAAAAGTGTTCATTGATGACTTGGCGTCACCTTGTCTTTATGCAACCAGTTGTATACGCCGCTGCAGGTTTAGATATTCCACGGCCAGGGAACCGTTCCAGGCGAAATTGGAACGTTTGATCTAAAAAGTCACTGAAGAGCTGCGACGAAAATCTCTTGGCTTTGAAGAATGAAAGCTTTTTCCCCCAACCTTCAGCTCTTAATGACAGTTTTGTGCCTCCAGGAATATTTTCCGATCGAAAGTGAGGCTTCGTCATTATATCTGTAATATTGAACTATTAAACTTAATTCAAGCAGAATTCCGCGATGCTGCGCTGTCTAAATCATGTACATGTTGGAAAAATTGTCTTTGACCTAGAACTATTAAAGCTTCGCAAGGCTGTGGAACGTGTTCGAGCTATTTTTCAGTCATCAGGCCATCGCTCCGATAGTAAAAAAAAAGCTCAACACATATAGCATGATAGGTAATCTTCTACGGCTATTACAGTTGGTACCGTCTTTGCATTGTACTGAGCAGACGTAAAGTAGCATAAAATTGAGTTTTTTTTAGCAAGAACCTCTGATTGAGAAAATTGCTTAGTGTCTGAGCTACAATTGTTTCGACTGTGCAACGAGTAAGACGAAACACAGAGTTGGGGAAATTCTTTTCGAGGTTAAGAATCTACCTAAGCAGACGTAGCTTCATGCTGGGAGCGATTTTCCTTGATCGAGTCAATGTTAAGCAACTCCTCAGTGATGGACTGATTATGGCCGCATTCTGCATGCCATATATGTCCTTCCTGAAATGCGCTACTTTGATCAAATTTCGCTTAGCCTATTTTTACAGCAAAATTGTTTTGCACGGCAAGGGCTATCTTCAAAGAGGGGTTTTGTAAATGTTAGTGTCAAAAATTGCCTACATGATTTTACGTCCAGTGTCTATCGCGCTCTTTTCAGTCACAATTCTGGCTTGCAACAGCAACGGGTTTTTGGGTGCAGCCAATAGCGGGTCAACCAAGGGCCAGAAGAAGCCAGCTAGATCAGATCAGGTCGAAGCCAACAAGTCCGAAGATTTTGAGGAATTCTTGGATAAGGCGCCCATCGATCTAATTTCCGAGAATCTTGACTATGTAGCCAAGACGATCGGTGATGATCCTTTCGAAATAGAAGACTATACGTTTGATGGTTTATTGTGGAAGTTAACCGAAAATCGAGACTCCATGCTGGACAACCCTGAGGCGCATGAACGCGCGATGCGTGAAAGGTTGGAAGATGCTGGTGTTGATCCTTATTCCATCAGTTTTACAGCAGATGAAAGAAGTGAAAACTTAGAGTTCGCGTTTAAG
>JBGSRE010000393.1:0-8229 GCA_041737755.1 Oligoflexus sp. | reverse complement strand
GTTTGCCATTCCGGATGAAGTCCCAATTCATAGAACAAACTAGCCAAAGTTGATGCCGTCGTATCATGGGCAGCCATCATGATAAAGACCATCTGATCGACGACTTCGGAATCACTGAGGGTATGCCCTTCTTCATCACGGCTCTGGCAGAGCTGACCCATCATATCTTCCGTCGGATGCAAACGCCTTTGTTTGACCAAAGGTGCCAGTAAAATTTCCAGTTCTTTCCTGGCTCGCAGGGCTCTTTGGTAGGTTACTCCGAGCAAGGGATGTTTGGTAATGACGATGGAACCGGCGACAATATCGGTAATGAGTTTGTTGTAGATCTCCAAATCAGCAGATTTAGAAATACCAAAAAAAGATCTCACCGCAATTTCGAGAGTAAGCTTTTTCACTCGCTGGTAAATATCGAGGCAATGGCTAGGCCAACTGGCTATATGCTGATCAATAATGTCTTCACTCACTGCCAGATAGTACTGCAGCGCTTCCTGGCGAAAAGCAGGCATAAGAAGTTTGCGGTGCTGCCGATGATCAGCCCCATCCCGGAGCAAAAGGCCACCTCGAAAGACCACTCCCAAAACAACTTCCCAAGCAGGACCGGCAAGCAGGGATTTCTGCTGGGTAACTGTTACCCATTGATTGGCATCAGCACCAAGCAGAACATAGCTGTCTATCAAGTAATTCCACCGAAAAACCCGACCGTGCTTTTTGTAGCGACGACGAATAGCGCCGAGAAAATCTGTATAGAATTCATAGAGATCTTGTGGTTTCCAAGTCGAAGCAGAGGGCGGAAGCGGACCTAGCGGCAATGAATGGGCCGGCATATGGAGCTCCCTTGTGTGAGTTCGCATCTCATTTTAACGTTGAGTGAAGCCGAGGGTCAAGCCTGGAGCAACAGGAAGCGTATCGACCTTTGCCGAAAGAGACAGCTTAAAATTCCGTCAGGTTATAGATAGAGCCCTTGCGGCCGGACCGTATGCCACCGATCGCTTGCTCAATCCAGCCTTTGTAAGGTTCGATCAAGGTGTCGACGGAAAGTCCGGCTTCGCAGGAATCCGGGCCAGTCGTGATCAAGGCAAAGACTCGCAGCACACCCCCCTGATCGACAAAATCTGGCCCTCCGCTGTCCCCACTGCACGACCCATAGCCTTCCCTATTCGCAGCAAGGACGACCATACTGGCCTCAGCGAAGGTCTTCACATAGCGCATGGAAACTTTTCGCAAAACGTTACTGCGACCCTTACACAATGTCGTGGAACAGCCGTATCCGGCGCTGGTTATTTCGCCGTCCATGAGATCGATACTTCCACCAGCGAACTGAACTGGCTCATAGGTATCAGGAATTTTCTGATCCAAATAAACCAGAGCTATATCATAGAGCGGCTTGCCCGGACTGATCAGTTGCTCGATTCGTTCCGCATTAATGATGCGCTTGTCATAGGCTTCCGTTTTTTCCTCGCTGTATTGAGCGTGCACCGCAATACGGCGAACTTTGACTACAAGCTGCTGCTTATTGCTTAGCTTGGGATTATAAGCTGTCTGAAACATGACATAGGCGCGGCGGGTTTTATCGTTAAAGCAGTGAGCGGCTGTCAGAATCACATCACGGGCCAAAACCACTCCAGTGCAGTACTGACCAATGGAAGGGTCAGGGTCCATGATAGAAACCGTATAGGATGCGATGGGATCACTGGCATCTACTAAGGTTCCTTTCACCATCTTTGCCGAAGAATACTCATCTGCAAAATGCTTACAGGAAAGAGTCAGCGAGAAAGTCAAACAAGCCCCTAGAAAAGTTCCGAGCCGAGTCCGCTGTCTCTGCATGAACGCTCCTCTCCCAAGGAATAAACTTGCTTCTATTCTAATGTTTTACCATGAATGAATGGGCAAGCCTATCTTTTGGGATTAAGATCCTCACGTTTACTCAACAAGGCGAGATGCTCGCGATGAAATGAGCTGTCTTCTACGAGCAAGTTCATTTCCTGAGGTCGAGCGACAAGTTGACCATCTGGCTGTTACATTCGACAGCTTCGCCTTTTTTTTGCTAGAGTGCCGGCAGCCCATAGCGAGAATACCCGGAGGTTAAAATGTCAGATGACAGACATGAAAGAATAACGAGCGTTTTACATGAGAACCGCCAATTCCTACCGAGTAAGGAATTCCAGGCCAAGGCCAAAATTTCTTCTATGGCGCGCTACCAAGAAATTCGTCAAGAAGCGGCTGATCACCCGGAAAATTTTTGGGGAAAGAAAGCTCGAGAACTTCTTGCCTGGCAGCAGGATTTTACCCAAGTACTCAAGTGGAAGGAACCTCATGCCGAGTGGTTCCTGGGTGGCCAGCTCAATGCCTCCTACAACTGTTTGGATCGGCATATTCTAGCTGGAAAAGGCAAAAAGACAGCGCTGATTTGGGAAGGGGAACCGGGCGATCAACGCCAAATCACTTATGAAGAGCTCTTACAAGACGTCTGTCGTTGCGCCAATGCTCTTCGTGAACTCGGCATACATAAAGGTGATAGGGTCACGATCTACATGCCAATGATTCCAGAATTGATCGTAGCGGTCCTTGCCTGTGCTCGCATAGGGGCCACCCATAGTGTCGTCTTCGGTGGATTCAGCGCTGAAGCTCTGGCCAGTCGCAACAATGATGCCCAGGCTAAACTCGTCATCACCGCCGATGGCAGTTTTCGTCGGGGCGCCGTGGTGCCTTTGAAGGCCAATGTCGATGCGTCTTTGGAAAATTCTCCGACGGTAGAAAAGGTCTTAGTTGTTCGTCGCAGCAAACACGCTGATCAACAGCCTTGGCAACAGAATCGCGACCATGATTGGCACGAATTGCTAGCCAAACAAAGCCATCTTAGTCCGGCGGAAGCTTTAGATAGCGAACACCCTCTTTTTATCCTTTACACTTCAGGCAGTACGGGTCGACCGAAAGGAATTCTGCACACCACAGCCGGCTATCTGCTTGGCGCCACCATGAGCTTTGCCGATGTTTTCGACCATCAGCAGGATGATATTTTTTGGTGTACGGCAGATGTGGGCTGGATTACCGGTCACTCCTATGTCATCTACGGCCCACTCGCCAATGCCGCTACAATCCTGATGTATGAAGGTGCCCCCAATCATCCGGATGCTTCTCGCTTCTGGAGTATGATCGAAAAATACAAGGTCACGATTTTCTATACCGCACCCACAGCGATTCGCTCCTTCATCAAGTGGGGCGATGAATTTGTTGAAAATTATGATCTATCCTCGCTTCGCCTGCTTGGTACAGTCGGAGAGCCAATCAACCCTGAAGCCTGGATGTGGTATCGGGAAAAAATTGGCAAAGAATTATGTCCGATCGTGGATACCTGGTGGCAAACCGAAACGGGCAGCATCATGATTTCGCCTTTGCCAGGCGCGACTCCCACCATTCCAGGTACAGCAACTCGTCCATTGTTCGGCATCGACATTGATGTCGTGGATCATGATGGGGAATCCGTTCCCGATAACACTGGCGGGTTTCTCGTAATCAAGAAACCATGGCCCAGTATGCTCCGCACTATTTATGGCGATGATGAGCGCTATCGCGAACAGTATTGGTCGCAAGTGCCTGGGATGTATTTCACTGGCGACGGCGCCCGCCGAGACGAGCACGGCAATATCTGGATCATGGGCCGCATTGATGATGTTCTCAATGTTTCCGGACATCGCCTTTCTACTATGGAAATAGAAAGCGCTCTCGACAGTCATGAAGCGGTCGCTGAAGCGGCAGTCGTCGGCCGACCCGATGCGATCAAGGGGGAAGGCATTGTCGGTTTTGTGACCTTGGAGCATCGGTCTCATCCAAGCGCTGAATTGAAAAAGGAATTGATCAACCATGTCGTCAAGCAGATTGGAGCTTTGGCCCGTCCCGATGAAATTCGTTTCACCGATTCGCTACCAAAAACTCGATCTGGAAAAATCATGCGAAGACTGCTTCGCGATATTGCAGCCGGCCGGAACTCTGCCGGTGATATGACGACTCTGGAAGATATCGGCGCTCTGGAACGCCTGCGTCACAGCGAAGACCAGGATTCCGTTTAGCTAGTCTCTGGCGCCTCCAGCGCCTGAGACTATCCTGAGGAGTGAAACGACGAAGGATCTCGCCGATAAGTGCTTGATTCCACGAGATCCTTCGCTTCGCTCTCACTTCGCCAATTAAAGAATCGTAATGCCCGGCTCTCCGGCTTGCACTTCGCCAATCACACAGCAGTCGACAAATCCTGCCTGCCTGGCTTTTTTCACCCAGTCCCCTGCCTGATCCGCGGCGATGCTCAGGAGAAAGGCTCCAGACGTTTGTGGGTCGCAAAGTAGAGCAGTATCCTGCTCGTTCTCTAGGCTGCAAAGGGATGCCGCATACGCATGATTATTGACAGCCAAAGTACTCTGAACCCCTTGCGCTATCAATTCCGACACCCCGGGCAATCGAGGCAAGTGGCTGCTCTGCAAGGTGACCCGAACCGCACTGGAATGGACCATCTCGGCCAGATGTCCGAGCAATCCAAAACCTGTGACATCGGTGGCGCCGTGCACAGCGACAGCTGTGATCAAGGGCAGCAGCTGATAATGATTGAGCAGCATGGATTGCATGCAGTGGTCTAGCCAGGATCCTTTGCTCTGCTGCCTCATGAGTCCTGCCAGCACAACACCCGTTCCCAAGGCTTTGGTCAAAACCAAGTGATCGCCGGCACGCAGGCCAGACTTTGGTTTCCATTGCTCGGGTGATGGTTTTTGACCCTGGATTTGTAAGCCAACGGCCAGCTGTTTGCCTTCGGCACTGTGGCCACCAATGAGGCGCGTTCCCATCGTCTTGAGGACCGATGCGATCCCGGCCAGAACTTGGTAAAGATCGTCCTGCAAGAGCGCTGGTGCTTTGTGGGTCAACACTGCCAATGCCAGACAGGATTGCGGTACACCGCCCTTGGCTAAAAGATCACCCGAGGCATGCAAACAGGCTATTTTGCCGAGCAGAAAGAGGTCGTCGATGAAGGCAGGAAAATAGTCCAGCGATTGCATCATCCAGCCTTGCATATGCACCAACGCTACATCCTCGCTCATCGCTAGGGATTGACTGGCTTCCGTATCACGAAACACTTCTGGATAGTCGTTAGCAAGAAGTCCGAGCACAGACTTTAATGCGACACCATCGACTTTAGCACCGCATCCCAGGCAGCGCATGGGATCGTCCTCTGGCATCGGCATAACGGCCGGTGGCAAGTTTTTAAACTTCTCCATGAACCCACAATCAATGCGATTCTTGAGCGGCCAGATCCAGCGTGCCTGCCAATAAAAAGGACCACGCATAGCAATCGCCTCGCGGCCTCCGGTCGTGATTAGTGCCAGATGCTTTTGCTGCAGTTTCACTCTTTGCAAGGGTCGACCGCTAGCGAGGCGCCGAATATTATCTTCCAAGGGTTGAGCCAATCGCACAGCATATACACCCGATCGCGGTCGCTGCTGATCTTGAATAAGTCCACAGTCACCCACCGCAAAAATAGACTCTTCGCCTAGACAGAGCAGCTTATCATCGGTCAGGAGGAATCCTCGCTCATCCAATGTTAAACCCGATGTTCGCAAGAGATCGGGACCTCGTGCCTGCGTCGTCCAAAGCACCAGATCATGGGTCTCTGCAATGGGAGCCGCATTCTTTTCATTCAAATGAAGATGCAATCCTTTGGCCTGGCAAAGCTGGGCAATTTTCTGCCGTAGGCTTCGCGGAGCTTGCGCCAGCAGTTCTGCCTCTCGATGAATCAAACTAATCTTTTTCTTGCCTTTAAAACGAGTTTGAAGACTGAGGGCTACTTCCACTCCTCCCGCACCACCACCGATAATAGCAATCGATTGGGCTGATTCAACTCGGGACCATTGATCTAAAAAATCCTGCATGGGTTTGATGCCAAGTCCCCACGGTTCTTTTACCGGAACACTACCGACATTTATCGACAGCACATCAAAAGTCAAAGCCGGTCGATTCAAGAAGTGAATTTTTTTCTGATCTTTATCGATCCGTAGGGCTGCAGCTTGAATAAATTTCACCCCGCTTGCTGTGCAGAGCTTGACGAGATCGATATGCATCTCTTCATAGCTGTAGATTCCAGCCAAATGACCTGGCAGCATGCCCGAATAAGGCGTCAGGCTCAAGGGCGAGACCAGTACCACTTCCAGTTGAGGAATGGGGTTCATGCCAAGGCGTTTGATCAGTAGCGCATGGGAATGGCCACCTCCGAGCAGGAGTAATCGCTTGTTCAACATGGATCGTAAAGCCTTTCTTTCAACCAGGCCCGACAGCTTGCGCGATCGCCACTCCAAACAGCTGATCGTTTATTTCGTAGGGTGGAATGACAATAGAGTCGATCGTAATAGCGTTGCAGAATCGCTGCTATCCAAGGCGTATGGCTTGCCAAAGTTTGCTGCTGAGAGAAGGCATGCAAGAGCATCTCTCGAATTTCTGAATAGTCCTTATCCAAACGCCGCTTCAGTTTATCCAAGCTGCTCACGAGCCGAATTTTTAAATCCTCTAAACTAAAACCTTGGGATAGGGGAAGCGCCACGTACTCTTCAAAAATTCGTTGCACGCGTTCTTCCAGGGAAACTTCCAGATAAATCATAGGAGCTTTGATCATAGCTTGATAAAGGCTTTCGGGAATACAGAGACGTCCAAGCATGCGACTTTCGTCTTCGACCAGCACGTGTTTTTTAAACAGTATGGGAGCGATATGATTTTCAAAACGAGTCTGACTGGGCTGCGGTAAAGTCATTTCACCGAAGGCACTGCCTCGATGATGGGCGAGAGCTTCCAAGTCCAAAGCATAATTTTGGAATTCATTAAGGAGTTCCGTTTTACCAGAACCTGTGGGTCCAGCGAGGATAATCAGAGCTGGCGGATTTTGCAAAAGAGCCAGGAAAGCCTGGCGAATTTTTCTATAGCCACCCGGCAATTGCTCGGCATCGAAGCCTGCTTCACGAATCCACTGCGTGGCGATTTGAGACCGCAAACCACCGCGCCAGCACATGATGATAGCTTTTTTTGCGGCGCTGGCTTGAATCGTCTCAACCCACGCCTTCACTCGCTCCTGTCGATGCGGACCCACCAGCTTTTCACCCAGCTCCATGGCTGCTGCTTGGCCTTGGGTTTTATAGCAAATTCCTACCTGGCTTCGCTCGTCTTGATAAAGCAAAGGCAAGGAGGTAAAGCCCGGTATACCGCTGTGCTCAAATTCAGTTTCGGACCGCACATCGATCAAAGCATGGGCTGTTCCAGGAAAAAGCGAAGTCACGGAATTTGTCAATTGAAGCATAGTTACCTGCCATGAGCCGGTTGAAACCCGTCGGGGTTCCTTTCTGCTTAGCATGGCCCTAGCCTTTAAGAAAGCGACAAGCAGCCATCATGGAGTCCAAACTTGCTCATGGCAAAGATAACAGCTGGGTGGCCCATCATCGCCCAGACCAAGGAGATCCCCACCATGACACGCAGTGCAGGTCGTTGCCACCTGGTCCAGGCCATCATGATGGCGATATCCACCCAGCTCCAGCGTATGGCTGGACGGCGCAAAAACGAAGTCTGAATCCGCCACGATCCAGCGCTGGCCATGGCATTGGTAGCAGGAGGGCTGAGCCTCACGACCACCCATCAAACGGACGCCATGACAGTGCTGGCAATAGCGTTCGGCATGCAGTGCGGAAGCTCCATGGGCAATACCCTGCTTGCTGATGGTATGACCGCGCAAACTCCGGATTGCCTTGTCTTCAAGGCTACAGGATGAGAGAATCGGGCAAAATAATACCAGCGTGATGATCAGTCTTTCAATCAAGGATGGCTGTCCCCCTTACGACTCAAGCTGCAGGAAGTTTAGCATGCCTCTGATCCGCTTCACTATGCTGGTTGTCATTTTATTATTCATGAGCAGTCTCTTTTCGCCTGCTTCCGCCACGCCGCTGATCGCTTTGCGGGAAGCCCAAAACTGCGCCGGTTGTCACAATCCGGGTCGTAGCCAGCGGCCTTTTTTTGAACGGCGCTGTACCCTCGATTGCCAGGGCTGTCATGCCGATCCCACGGGCGGAGGCGCTCGCAATCAATGGGGCTACTACTATTCTATCGATCAAATGCCGATTTATAGTCCTTATAAACCGATTGACCCTTTAAAAGATGAGAGCCGCTTTGATCTTCACGCCGATGCGCGTTCTTTGCAGTGGATCAAGCCAGGCG
>JBGSRE010000504.1:0-7220 GCA_041737755.1 Oligoflexus sp. | reverse complement strand
ACACGCCAGGCACCCCAGCGCTTGCTCGATGGTCAGCTGATGCAGCCGGAGCGTCGGGCGGGTCTGTTGACAACCTTCTGGAACTTGGGCTTTTATCTTAATTATACTGGTATTGCCCGGGTCCTTGTCGCCCAAGCGTTCAACGCCTACTTGGGTTTTTCCCTATCCGATATGCAGGGCATGAATGCGCCGGATATCAGCCTGAGCCAGTTCAAAGATTATGATTCAAAGGGCGTGACCAGGCCGGAGTGTGCCGTTTGCCACGAAACCATTGATCCGCTGACCTATCCCTTCCGCAACTACAATGGTCTGACCGGTACCAATCAAGTGCTGCAGGGGCAGAATTCAAGTACTCTGCAAAATGTGGCGAATCTGGGTGATGAAAAAAGCCTGATTCCGCTTTCGTATTCCTTGCCTCGCATGGATTTTCTGGAAGAGGAGTACCCAGGAATCAAAGCCGTCCCCGAAGTCGGCTACGTCTTGGGCCAGCGGGTAGAAAATCTGCAAGAATGGGCGCGCGTCATAGCCAACAGTGATGCCTTTGCAGCGAATACCGTCAATGACTACTGGAAGGTCCTCATCGGCAAAGAACGGCGCAGTCCTAAACAGCAAAAAGAGTTTGTCAAGCTCTGGCGGGATTTTAAAACGGTCCATGAATATAAAGTCGAAAGCATGCTCAAGGATTTGATTATGACGGAGGCTTACAATGTTCCCTAAACGAAGCCTCCTCCTTTTAGCCATTTTGTTCCTGGGTGCTAGTGCTTGCCTTAAGCCGCAAGGCGATGCCGTGAATCCTTCGACTGCGGAGCAGAACTCAGCTGCTTTGGAGCTCAAGGAGACAGAAGCTCCTCAAATAAAGCGCACCCGTGCATTGCTTCTGCGTAACAGCCTAGCCAAGATACTCAATCTCAATCCACAGGGTATGTGCTTGGAGTTGGGTCGTTTGCCTTGCATTGATCTTGTGCATAAGGTTAGCCTTGGCGGTATGAATGCCTATGGCAATGCTCAGTACCTCTATCCTGAAGCACCGAGCCTTACCTCACCAATTGCCTTTGACAGAGTGGTGCTTTCAGCCTGTATTCAAAGGTCGCAGATTGATCTGATGAATCCGGCCCAAGCTTTAATTTTCCAAAATATTCGTTTGAGTGCTGACGGCCGCCTGATACGAGATGAAGCAGTGCCCAATGCGATTAAGACTCTTTATCAAAGAGCCTATTTGCGTGATGCAAGCGCCAGCGAGATAGCTCATTTGACCCAACTTTATGAAAGCATCTATGCCGAACAGCCGGTTGGTGTCACCATCAATTGGATGATACTGAGCTGCTATGCCGTGCTATCCAGTGTTGAATCGGCCTTTTATTGAAAGGCGAGAGGGAAAACGTATGTCTGGATCGAACAAAAATAAACTCCTGGAGCATAGCCTCAATCGACGTCGTTTGCTTCAGCTCGGCATTCCGGGTTTGTCTTCCTTTCTGCTGAGTGGCAGTCCCTTGGCGGCACTTATGGGCTGCAAGCAGCCGACCGAAAATAAAGGTGATAAGAAGAGTGCGACTGGTCAGCAGGATCGGAAATTTCTCTTCGTATTTGGCGCCATGGGTGGAGCTTCTATCAATGATAGCTTTATGGCCCGACGGGAATCGGAAGTTTCCACCCCGAAGAAATTGAATGTCTTTCCAGACAGCCTTGTAAAATCAGTCGAAGGCTCGGAGCTGCGCGCGGTTGATATTGCGATGAACGAGATCGGTCCTTTGCCATTTCCGGTAAAGAGTGTTCAGTCACGATTTCTCGATAAGTACTGGAACGATATCATGGTGGCTGCGGTGACGGGAACGACGGTGAGTCATCCGTCTGGCCAGTACCGGAGTATCACCGGCAATGGCGCTTGGAACAATCGGACTCTGCAAGAAGCCGTAGCGGCCCAGTATGGTAAAGACTTGCTGCTGCCAAATGTTAACATGACGACTGTTGGTTTCGCCGAGCCTGGCAAAGACTTTACTCTGCCGCTTTTCGCTCGCGCCGAAGCGGTACCGGATCCCGCTTTCTTTCCATTCAGTTTACATGGTTTTAAAGGCATTCAAGGTGCGCCTGATGCCAAGCTCATTCAGATGGCAAGGCAAGTTCGGGACAAGCAGTTGGAACCGGAATCAAAGTTTATGCAGAGCTACGGCCGGAACGCGCAGCTGCTTGAATGGCTAGCCATCAGGAAGAAACAAGCCAGTTTTGAGGAACGCAATCTCATCAATGAACTCAATGCTTTTGAAGATAGCAAAGATTTTCCTTTTAAGAATTTTGGTCTGGTGCCAAACAAGGACGCGGAAATCCTCCGTGATGTTTTTCCTGACCTCGGTGCCGATCCATTGCAAACTCAAGCTCTGCTGGCCTACTTGCTCGTGACCCAAGGTCTCAGTTGTACGGTGAGCTTCGGACTTGGCATGAACGTGACAATTGATGGATCGGATGCCGACAATCTTTTGCTGACCAATACCCCAACTGCTTTCGATTATTCTCATAACGCCCATCGATCCACCCAGGCTTTGCTTTGGCATCGCATACTCGATACTCTGGATCGACTGATTACCCTTTTGAAGTCGACTGAATATGGCAATGGCCAGAGCTACTGGGATCATTCGATGATCTATATTGCTACTGAATTTGGCAGAGATAAGAATCGAATCGATGGGGCAAAGGAATTCACCAGTGGTCATCATGTGAACAACGGCGTGACCATAATTTCACCCATGGCCAATGGCGGAAAAGTGCTCGGATCTATTGATCCAAAGACTCTTTATGCGCACGGATTTAATGGGGAAACGGGGGAGACCCAGGAGGGCTCGGACATGAGTGATGCGCATATTTATGGCGGAATACTCCATGCTTTGGGGGTTGATACGGCAGGCTCGGGATTGCCGTCCATGCGGGCTATGCGAAAAAAAGCTTAATGCTTGGAAATTGTCTCATTTATTGGGCAGCCTACGGGACTCATTTTTCAGCTTTTTGTACCGATGAGAAACAGAAGCTTGAGGCCTTGAGCCTTGGAAGGAGAAGCAAAGATGCACAGCTTGAAGAAGAGCCCTTTTAGGATCGGTGCTATCGCAGCTCTCAGCTTAGGCTTGCTGGCTGGATCTTGCAAAAAGAAAGCCGAGAGCGAGAGCGCTCCAGCTAGTGATAGCCCCGCAGCAGGGGTAGCAGATGAGACTTTGAACAAAGAAATAGCGGTCGACTTTCCCAAGCAATACTGTGAGCAGCTCGATAAAGTCAAACTGCGGGCCGACGTGAGTCTTGACCTGGCATTTTTCTGCAAATCGGGGGCACCGACTTCAAACTTTCGCAAGTACTACACGAGCGCTTTGAGCGGGGCAGCAGGGAAGATCGACTTGGTTCCCATCAAAGTTCAGCATGACGAAGACACTGGCTTTTCGAATATTCAGATCGTCTGGAGCTTTCATGTGCCGATCAAAGTTGTGGATTTTCGCAACAAGCCCATTTATCAAGCCATCGCCAAGGCCTATGAATCACCAACGATCAGCCAAACGACAAGTACCGAGCGTTTGGCCGATGACACCCTGGATTCTGGCCTGCAGATATGGAGCGTGAATTTCAATTATGATATGACCATCAAGGGTCCCCAGGGACTAGAGCTGAAAAATCAGCGTAAGACTCAGTACAATCTTTATCAGGTCCAAGGGGGCAATGAGAACCTCGGTCTTGGAGTGGAGCATTTGCTTGACTTG
Organism: Oligoflexus sp.; assembly: GCA_041737755.1. Lineage (GTDB taxonomy): Bacteria > Bdellovibrionota_B > Oligoflexia > Oligoflexales > Oligoflexaceae > Oligoflexus. The sequence continues at coordinate 3,489 of JBGSRE010000504.1, read as the reverse complement.
ACCAATGCTGACTATCAGAAATCTACCATGCTCAACTTCTCGCTGAGCGCGGGAGCTGATAAGGGCGGAGCTGTGGTCATCACTCTGTTAAATTTCAGTCTAGCGAATCGCAACTTCCCCAAGACGGCAGAAGATTCGATCGAAGAAGTTGCCCGGAACGTAGCAGAAGAAATGTATAAGGCTCTCAAAGAATAAGCTCATTTCCAGAGGATTATAAACAGATGAGTATTTATTACTCCAGAATCACTCAGCTTTTGGTCATTGGTTTGGCTCTTCAACTCGGTAGCAGCTGTAAAAAAGCTTCGAAATCGAGTCAAGATTCGAACTCCGGCCCGCGGAAGTTTGTTACGGCTGACGCTATTGGCTTCGTCGATGTGCCTGAACTTAAAGCTCAGTCGACAGCGATTCGCAAAGATCTGGCCGAACAGTTCTGTATCCACGTCTATAAATTGCCAATGAAGTCGGATTTTACGGCGGAACTCGCTGTGCTTTGCACCGATAAGAAGCCAAACGAAACGTTCACCGACTTTGACCGGCATGCTGGGCTTGTCGCTGGCCAGCCTCGTTCGATTAAGTTAAGCCTTGAGCATAAGGCTGACGGCTATACCTCGGCTTTGTTCGGTACGGTATACCGTGTACCCATCGTTCCCAAATGGGTTCGCAGTGCGAAAATTCCTTACTATATGACCGGCGCCAGTGAGTTTAGCTATCTCAAACGGGAAGGTGAAGTGCTTGACGACCTGTCCGATGAACTTGGCGGCGACTTGCAGTTTGGCAAGTGGCGTCTGGCTTATAAATCAGATATTCAGACACCAACTTCCAGTCAGTTTTCAAATCAGCTTAAAACCGAGCTCAATAGCTTTCAGGTGCATGGCGGCAATCCGGATATAGGGATCGGCGCCGAGCATCTGATCGGCACCGATAATCCTGACTACCGCTTGTACAATACGACGACAGTCACGATTGGTAATGATGACAATACAAGCAGCACGCTGATAACCATTATTCGCGTGGAAGTTAAAAATAACGGTTTCCCTGAAACGGCAGAGAAAGTCATCAGTGATGCAGCTACTTCCCAGGCAACGCATGTGCACGATGGTTTAATCCGTGAGCTCGAGGCAGGCAACTTTCGCCAGTAAATGTGACTTTAAAAAGAAGTTCGGCCACACGCTTGGCAGCGGTGGCCGATCGCTTATTTTATATAAAAAATTGATTTAACTGGCTATTTCGGTGCTATTCGGACCGGCCTTTTGAGCTCTTAGGTCTTCCATGGATTCACGAAAAGTTTCCATCGTTTTGAGTGTTTTGCGCAGCTCAGCAACGGTAAGTTCCGAAGGCAATTGCTTGATAAGCGCGGATTCATGCTTAATGATTTCGTGAACTTTTTCCTGACCGGCTTCGGTAAGGGAAAGGAAGGTATGACCCTGACGAAGGTCTATCTTCACCAATCCACTGTGCTGGAGTTCAAAAATAATTTTAGAGCCGACCTGAGCTTGGGCTGGATCGGGAAATTCGTGGGCAAGATCCTCGGCCTGGACACTGCCTTGCTGGCCAAGAAAAAGCAGGATAGTGCGTTTAGCGCCCGAGAATTGACCCATATCATAGGTGATTTTCGCAAGCTGGCAGAGTTCGAAATAGAGCCTTGCCGTTTCTGTGATCAAATCTTCGATCGGATTGAGAGTTTTCATATGATTAGATCCCCCATACTTACTTATCGACCAAAGTTCTTTTCACTTAAGTAAATATTGTAAGCAAATGGAAGGCCATGAACTTACCCCGCTTTTGTCCCTTTCATGGGGTAATAAATCAGCGAATAACGGAACTTGCCTCTGTTGCCTAGCCTTTAACTGCGACCCCCCTTTCATTCCAAGAGCTTGCATGATCTTTCCTGTGAACCGTGTATACTCCTGGAACTTGCAGTTTTCAGAACGATTCAAGCAAGTGGAGATCACCCATGTCAATCCAGAATTATTCAACAATTCCATCCGAACGAGGCAAGACGGATGGCAGTTTAAGCGTCGAACGCAAAAAGACTGACGACGCCTTTGCAGCTACGAATAGAACGACAGAGCGCGATGCGGATCAAGAAGTAGAAGATGTCCGGGCAAGCATTGATAGAAATGTCGCCAAGGATCGTGCTAAGTCCACTTTGTTCCTCGGTCGAGACGATAAACATAACGATCAGCTGCGGGATGAGCGCCGTCGCGCCGATGAACATACGGCAGATGAACGAAATCAGGCAGACAAAACTCTGAAACGGGAGCGACTGGAAAGAAGGCAAAAAGAATACGCTTTCTTTGCTGATCAACGCACCCTTACGGATACATGCCTGCAGTTCGAACGCACTCGCGCTGATCTGGCTTCGAGCTTTGCGGCCCAGCTTCTGACGGCAGAGCAGGCTGCGCATGTCCTGACCAAAGATGCAGTCACCAGCCGTGACGAATTTCTCGCGATTGTAAGCCATGACCTCCGAAGCCCACTAAGTACGATTTCCATGTGTGCCGATGCACTCCTGGAAGAGAGCGAACTCTCGATCTTGTCGGGCGAGCAAAAGCAGTTCGTCGATATCATTCGCCGTCAAGCGACCAGTATGAATCGACTCATCATCGACCTTCTGGACGTCGAGCACATGGCCAGTGGCATGCTGAAGCTGTCGCCTCAAGTCTGTGATCTGGGCGATCTCATCGAGGATGTGGTGGAGTCTTTTCAGGCTTGGGCATTCAAGCAGCAAATCGATCTCACAGCCGATATCTCAGCCTCTCCTGCTGTTGCTGAAGTGGATCGCGAAAGAATTTGGCAGGTTCTCACCAATCTGATCGGCAATGCCTTAAAGTTTACGCCCAGAGGCGGGTCTGTATCGGTGCGAATCGAATCGACCGATGCCGGCTTAAAGCTGGCCGTTATCGATACGGGACCAGGGGTTCCTGAAGATCAGCAGACCCTTATTTTCGAACGGTTCTCTCAATTGAAGAATAGGGACCGTCGCGGGGTCGGATTGGGACTGTTCATTGCAAAATGGATTGTCGAAGCCCACCAGGGAATGATTGGTATTGAGAGCAAGATGGGCGAGGGTAGCACTTTCTCTTTCAAGCTCCCCCGAGTTCAGGTGCCCTGCTCTCCGGTTTGAACTCGTTCTCACGGAATTTGCATGAACTCGTATGAATTCCATAGAACATGCTGATGATGGGTGAGATTTCTTGAAGAAATCAACGAACAGGGCGAGCAATCGAAATCATACTTTGCCTCTATCAAAATGAAATCAAAGAGTAATGTCGCGTGTGACAAGTCAGGCTTGGCTTAGAATCCAAGTCCTTTTTTTGGTCATCATCCAATAGCTAAATAGAAACAGTAAGATATAGAGTTGGGAGGGCCGTACTCTCAATTCGATTGACGGTTTTATGGACGAATTTCTTGGCAAGCTATGAATTTTCTTGAAGCGAAGATCTGGTATCGAAGTTGAAGAGGAAACATCAAGGGTATTTACGTTAT
>JBGSRE010000503.1:0-6174 GCA_041737755.1 Oligoflexus sp. | reverse complement strand
CGCACCGCCGACTGTTTAAAACTGATAGCCCAAATTGAAGAGCAAGGAGTTGGTACCGGCGGCGAAAGACTGAGCGTAGAGTTCGGTCTTTTTTTCCGACGTCTTCGTGCTGACTCCGGCAACGGTCGTGGTTGTGGTTTGTTTGGCTGTTAAACCGCTGTCGAAGAATTGAACTTCCATGTCGAAAACTATAGTCTTCGTGAAGTCAAAGCGGAAACCCGCACTGCCCGCGTAGTACAAACCATTTCGCTCAATCGACGTCGTCGCATTGGGTTCGTCTTTTTCATTCTCAAAGTAGGCGAGCCAGGACAAGTAGCTGTGAATGTCTTTGTCAAAAGACTTCAGAAAATAGTACTGTCCTCCTCCTAATAGCAGGCCGGTTGAGCCATCGGGTGCATTATCTCCACTGTAAGAAGTGGAAGAAATCCGGGCTTGGACGTACCACATGGAACGATTCGTGGTGTCTAATCCAAATCGACTTCCAATGCTTATTTCTTTTTTGGACGGTTGGCCATCTCCCTCCTGTCCACGATAAAAGCCGCTTAAGAGACTGAGCTCTTTAGCGAACCCAAGATCAGTAAAACCGAGCAAAAACAGTAAGGGCACATACTTCAAACAGCGCATGAAAAAAATCCTTTATCTGATTCCGAAAACCGTTTATTTATATTCCAAGGTCAGCAAAATGAAAACTCACAAGTCCTCAATGCGGACGGCAGCCTGGAAAGATATTTTCAGTAAACTGCTTCGGTTGGGATCTTGCAAGTCTCGTCTTTGCTGCTGTTCAAGCAGATCTGATTTTGGGCGAGAATGTTTCCGTCCCTTAGTGTGTTTCGAACCAGAGCTCTTTTTAAGGCTCTGGTTCTTTTTTTTCGGCTTGATTTTGGCAGGATTTAATGAGAGCGGATGATCAGGCCGAAAGGCAGGCTTTCGCCAAATAGCTGATGCATGAATTCCTGATCACCAGCCTGAGCAGTTGCTACCGCCAGCCATTGCTGTTCGTCTGCACCAGCCTCCTTCAAACGGGCAATAAAATGCTCGCGCCAGGGTTCGTCCAGGTCGGCTAGGACATCACCACGGCGACGACCAGCCCAGGCATAAAAAAGACTGAGCTCCTGATAGGCTTTGCTGCGAATCGGCAGCGCCTTGAGTTGCTGGGCCCATTCTTCAACCAGTGCAACGGGTAGAATCGCGTCAGGTCCTGCGTAAAGTGGAAAACGACTGGCGATTCGTGCCAACGCCCAGATCCGCGCCTCAAGCTGATCTTTGCTGCCGGAGAGGATCCCTTGCACCAGACTGCGTCCGAGTTGAATGCGGCGAACAGCATCGGCTCGTTCGAGACTAGCGGCGAGCCGAATCATTTCGGGGCCGGCTTCGCCTTCCTTGCGAATGATCGGCAGAATGCGGTCCAGAATGCGATTTTGCTGAACCTTATTGAGACCTCCAGCCACCCGACGCCAGAGCAAGCACCATTGGGCTTCCAATTTTTTCTCGGCCTGGCCTTTGCTGTAACCTTGCTCATAGATCTTCCAAAGATTCTGCATGCGCTCGCTGTCTCGGCTGGCACCAAAACCAGGGCGCAAAGTAAATCCTGCCAGGTAAAGCCATGCCGCTTCCCCATCAGGGTCTTTTTGTCGGCGAAACATGGCATCGGCAAGCGCTGGCCAAAGGCCGCGAAGAGTCGGTAGGTTCCATTCCTTTCTGGGGCCTAGAATCTCTTCCTGGAGCCTGGGCAAAGACGAGATGCTACTCGGTATCAAATGTTTAGCGAAATGATCGCGCAGGGCCTTTTCAGCTTCGTGAAGCCGGGGTGAGGCGATGATGCTGCTGTCTGCCCCTGGCTCTTCGTCTCTGGAGTTCTGTCCTTCCAAGGCAAAATCGAGCAGCCAGCGACGTTGCGTGCCATCCTCAGCTCGGCAGCGTAATTCTAGCAATCCCGTTTCGCGGACCAGGGCTTCCAGACTAATAGGAATTTCCTGAACACCTTTGTCGAGACGGGTCGAAAGCAAGGGCAGGCTGCGAAATCCGGGTCTGGGGTTGGCTAGGCTGCCGATGTGATCACCTTCCGCTTCGTTTGATGCGTAGAGTCGAAACACAACCTCTGAGCCCAAGCGCAGATTCAAACCTGGGATATTCAGAACCGCAGCCTTTTCTCGAGGCCAGCCGCGAGGGATCAGGCAAAGCAACTTCTCCGCTCCACTTTCATCCTGCACGGCTACGTAGAGCGATTGGGGATAGGGACTTACCACCAGCTGGGACGATTGATCCTTCAAACTGGCAAATCGGGCTGCGCCTCGAGCAATCGCCAGATCCGGCTCGCTCTGCTGCAGATGCTCAATGGGTTGATCCTTCTGCCAGCTTTGCAAAACGCGCAGAAGCTGTTCTTGCAAAGCTTGAGGAATGAGACTACCGCCAGCGAATAGCACGGCATCAATTTTTTGATCATTCAGGAAAGCGGCCAGATGGCGGGTGATAGCCGTGTCTTCGGCAAACGGTAAACCCCAGCTCCTGAGGCCTTGGCTTGGCCGTTTTTCCGGTCGTGACAAAGCTTCCGTGCAGGGGAAAAAACCTTGAATAATCGTCTCTAAAAGCTGCTCCCGCGTGATCGAAGCCGAAGCATAGGTGCCCAGCAATTGATGAGCGTTGCGGGGCACACTGACAAAGAATTCTTCGGTGGCCAGTCCTTCGCTACTCAGCACATCCTCTTTGAGTTTACGAACTTGAGCCAGGAGCAAAGCCCAGCTGCTCCGCGGTAACTCACCGGGGCCCATTTTTTCAGCCAAAACCTGGGCTAGGTTTAAATCGATATTATCGCCTCCGAGCAGAAGGTGTTCACTGATCTTGATCCTTTCGATCTCGGGATCTTCGGCAGCACGGCTGATCCTGAGCAGCGAAAAATCGCTGGTGCCGCCGCCGACGTCGCAAATCAAAATCAAATGAGGACGGCGGCTATTCATCTCGGGGTTGAGATGAGTTTTCTGCCAGTAGTCATAGAAGGCCGCGAGTGGCTCCTCCAAGAGCGTGACACCTTCGGGAAATCCAGCCTTTTGAGCGGCTTCGAGAGTTAATCTTTGGGCTAATTCATCAAACGACGCCGGGACCGTGATGACGATATTCTGCTGATCGAAAGGCTCTGGTTGAGATCCCTGATTAAAGGTTTCATTCCAAGCGGCTTTAAGATGTTCCAAATAGGCTGTTTGCACAGCGACCGGACTGATTTTTTCATCGGCGCCGACGGCCGCCGAGCCCCATGGTAAAAAGGCGTTTTGCCGCGTGCTACCAGCGCCGACACTCAGCCAGGATTTAGCCGAATGAATGACCCTCGATTGATCTTTCAGCATTTCCGCTTTGGCTTCCCGACCGACGACAAGTTTTATAACAGCATCAGACGGATGCCACTGCAAACGGCGAGCTCCTGATTTTTGCAGGGCTTTGGGCAAGAGCCAGGTAAAGGAGGGGAGCCTGACGTCATGAAAAATTCGACCCTCACCATCCCACTGCGGAAGCTCGAGAAGTTTGACTTCCGGAGCTGTTTCATCGCGCCGAGCATAGGCCAGGGAACAATTGGTCGTACCAAGATCGATGCCGATGACATAGGAACCGCGGCTATGCGGCACCAGAGGATCGAGAGGCGCGTGTTCAAACATGCTGTGATCCTGTTTCGGCACGCAAATGGAACTCAAGATCCCATTGCCGATCGGAAAGGCTGTGTTGCATCGCGACATGCAGACTGCCAACATCGGTCAGGTCGGCTCGCAGATGCACGGGAAGGAGTCCAGGTTCTTCATCAGTGCTAAGGATTTGACAATGCAATTCCGTGACTTCATCCAATTCCGCTTCAGCATTCTCGACGATGCTGCCCAAGCTGTCACCACTTCGTTGGGCGGAACTAAAGAGGCGGAAACTCAATTCATCGCCCGTCCAAAGACCGAATTGCTGCTCGGGAAGGCTCAGTTGAGAGCCTTCTTCTGTGCCCTGGGGTAATATGCAAAGGCCGCGCAAGGGTCGCAACAAACCAGGCACGGCGGGCTCATTGCTTTCCAGACCGATATAGTAAGATCGCGCTGCCGCCGCCCGCACCCGAACACCTTGACCAAGAGCCTGGAGCCTCGCATAACTGGCAGCACCTAGAGCCACAGCATGATCATAGCCAGGACTTTGCAGTTCTTTGAGCGGCTGTTGATGCCAACTTTGCAGCACTTCCAACACGCGCTGCCTCAAGGCCGCGCTATGAAACACGCCGCCATTGAATAGGATAGCGGTGGGGGCAAGGGCCGCATCCTCAGCATTCCAAGCCGCACCCAAACGCCGCTGCAATTCCGGCGATTGGCGAATATTTTTTTGGGCCTGCTGCAAAAAGTCGGCGAGATGACGGGTGATGGCCGGATCTTTTTCAAAGGGCAAACCCAGGCGGGCGAGGCCTGTTGCGCGAGATCTTGGTTGTTCCGCTTCCAGAGCGCAGGGCGGAAAAAAGCCATCGACCAAAATATTCTGCACCGTAGCTTGATCCAATTCACAGCGCAGGGTTTGCGCGAAGAGATTGCTGCCACGGCTGGCAATGGCCAATGGCCAGCTGGCTGGAGCATGCGCCGACAATAAAGCTTCCTTGGCATTGCGCACCTGCTGCTGCAAAGCCAGAAATTGCCAGTGATCCAGACTTGTCTTGAGCAATTGACTCTGGCAGTAATGGGCCAAAGCTAAATCCATATTATCGCCACCCAGCAGCAGATGTCGTCCGACAGCGATGCGATCGAGACGCAAAAATCCCTCTGCTTCCGAAACTGCAATCAGACTAAAATCGCTGGTGCCTCCACCGATATCGCAGATCAGCACGAGATCACCGGCTTGCAATTGCTTTTGCCAATTTTTTTCATGAGCGCTGAGCCAGGCATAGAAAGCGGCCAGCGGTTCTTCCAAAAGAGTCACATGGGTGAGTCCCGCCTGTTTTGCCGCTTCTTCGGTGAGCTGGCGAGCCACCAGATCAAACGATGCGGGGACCGTGAGGACGGTATGCGTCGCCGTCTCACCGCCGTTCATTTGGCGAAAAGAGGCATCGATGTGACGAAGATAGGCCGCCGAAGCTGCCACGGCCGTCATGGATTTGTGTTCCGGAGCCCCTTGTGGCAATGGTACTGGCGCCCCTGAACCCGCATAGCAAAGCCAGGATTTAGCCGAAATCACGGCTTTTTCTGGATTGAGCAGAGCCAGATCTCGGGCCCAACGTCCGACCAGAGGCAGCTCGCCTGATGGATCCCAAGGCAGCTGTCGATCAGCTGGCGCGATTTCTTTGGCATCGGCAAGATAGGCCACGGAAGGGAGGAGTGCATGATTGATGAGGCGTGCCGGTCCATCGGCTTGCGTGATGGCATGCAATTCTAGGGAGTCGCTCGCCAATCGAGAGTAAGCGACGGCGCTGTTGGAAGTGCCTAAATCAATGCCGCGAACGAGTCCTGCCTTATCGTTCATGACAAAACCTCTCGCGCTTCAATTTCCACCGGAGCCAAGACCGACGGCAAGGCTTCCCCGGGCCGCCTGAGGGTACGCGGCAGATTCATCTTCTTCACTTCCCAGCCACGATGCAAAATCACGCCCTGCAGTTTCTGTGCCGATGCGGATTGCTGAAGGATGCGATAGCGAGTGCTATCAAAATCTTCTGCTAACACCAGTGATTGGCCTTCCTGTTCGCCAGCAATGGGCATGATCTCAAAGGAATCTTGCAAAATTCCACGCAGCCCTTGATGAACAACGCGCGATGCGGCGCCGACTTGGGTGTCGGGTAGCTTGGTAATATCGGTCAAGGCAAAATCGAGGAGGCGGCTTTTTTCCTGCAAGACGCGCAAGAAGGTCAGCACCGCAGCATCTTCGCTGTCGTGAACTGCCGGGATGCTTTTCACCGTCACGAGCTGAACTTCTAGCTCTTGATTTTGATTTTGCAGCCGAGCGACTTCATCTTTGCTGCTCTTGAGTCGAAAGTTGAGATCGTCGATAAGTTTCAATGTCACCGTGTTTTTTGAAGTGACTGGCTGGGCTTTGGGCTGCAGGCGCACATGGAGGGCTATGAATGTCGTGGTCATGAGACTCAAGATAAGGGGAGTCTCAAAGCCGTCACTGAAAAGCATAACGCTGGTCGTAATGGCTGTAATCAGTGCTAAAAACCCCAGGATCTGTCTTTGCATG
>JBGSRE010000475.1:0-8310 GCA_041737755.1 Oligoflexus sp. | reverse complement strand
CATCTATTCAGGCGGAATTGGGTTTGACCAATGACTCGATCGCTACCCAGCTTCAGTATCGTAATTTGCTCGGCGATAGGGATTTGGGCTCTGCGGATGATTTGGTAACCGCCATCAATGCGGAAAAAATGGGTTTGAACGGAGCGGCTCTCAAGCGCCTCAAAAAAATTCAGAACGATCCCGAATCCCTCGATCTCAAGGCTCTGATGGGCGTTAAAATTCAGCGCTTGGAAAAATCTTCCAAGTGAGCCTTCGGCTTTTGGCGGGAGCTAGGACAGCCAGCTCCCTCCCGGCAATTCCTGCTCTCCCGCATCACCCGCACCTTATCTAAACTCAAGGAAGGCCCTATTATCATTTGGGAGTGTGCTGGTGATCGAAATCCAGGAGTTAAGCAAGGATTTTGCCCATGATGCGATCATCAAGGAGCTGAATCTTGACATCCATCCGGGTGAAACTCTTGGGCTTTGGGGCCCCCCAATGTCCGGCCTGACGACTTTGATGCAATTGATTTCCGGATTTCTCGCACCCACGACAGGTCGGGTCTTGATTGACGAACGCAACGCTGCCATTGATCGTGACTATATCAGCCAGATTCTCGCCTATGTGCCTGCAAGACTGCATTTGCCGCCGGCCATGCGAGTTCGCGATATCCTTCAATTTTCCGCAAGTCTTCGTCAACTCAAACATCCTTCCCAGGTTGCCCAACAATTTTGCGAAAGACTGCAGCTCCACGATTGCTGGAACCTTCGCTTGGGTTATCTGCCGGATAGTTTAAAGAGATTGGTCAGCATTGCCCAAGCTTTGGTTTCTGAACCAAAGATTCTCCTCCTCGACGAACCCCTGCACCCCCGCGATAGCTGGCAAAAGCAAAGACTCCAGGATTGGCTGTCGCCAGCGCAAGCTTTCGCCATTCGCATTCTGAGTAGTCACTCGATGGAAGACCTATCGCCCTTCTGCAGCCGCATTTTAGTTATCCAATCAGGTCGCGTTATTCGCAGCCTCACGCCCGATCAATGGAAAACCCCGGGGCAACAGCAAGCGGCCATGCAACTGGAAGCGGAGGAGCCGGCCCCATGAAAGCCTGGCTAAACCTTTGCTTTCGCGAATGCCAGGGAATTTTTCACCTGCGCTTCGCCTCCCTATGGACTGCCATGTGGGTGCTGGGTTTCGGGTTTTGGAGCTTTTTCATCAGCCGCATTTTTGAAACGGGCGAAGCGAGCCTGCGTGGCCCCCTCCATATTATTCCCTGGTTTTTCACTCTTATCGTTCCCCTGATTGCATTTCAACTCTGGCATCCCCAGGCTCGACCCGGTTATGAAGAATGGCTGCAGTCATCGGGATTTGGCGGCCTCAAGCGCATTTCCGCCCAGTTCGTTGCGGGTAGCATCGTCAATCTCTGTTTGATTCTGAGCACCGTTCCACTGGCTTTGACTGTGATGTTCCTTGGCCCCGTCGATCGAGGCATGTGGCTGTCATCCCTTCTGGGTCTTTGGTTTCTAAGTTTTTGGCAGCTGAGTCTGTGCGGACTGGTCATGCGTTTTTTTCGACAAAATTGGACCGCATTGCTCATGAGCTTTATCTGCCTCAGTGTGCTTCAAACTTTGGGATCGCCGGATTTTGTCGATCAGCTGACGAGAATGTTTCCTTTTGTGCCTGGCAATATACTGATGGCTGTCAGCCCCCTGTCGCATCTGGATACCTTAAAGCGCGGGGTCGTTGACAATCACAATCTGGCCTTCTTTATCGGCGGAACACTTTGGCTGTTGGCTGCACAAGTCCTGATTCAACGCAAAATAAGGACTCTGTCTCTCCGTGGCCAATATGTTCCTCCCCGTGCTTTCTGGATTCTTTTAGATCTTTGGCTGGTGTTCGGTTTTCTTTTCCTCGTCTTGGCTCAAAGACCATTATTGCGTCTTGATTTGAGTGACGAACGTCTCTATTCACTTTCAGAAGGCAGTCGTTCCCTGCTCACAAAGATGAAAGAGCGTATGACGATTCGGATGTACTTTTCGCGCTCCCATCCGCAAATGGAACCTCTGTTGCGTATCCACGGTCATCGCATTCAGGAATTGCTGGAAGCCTATATCGCTTATGCTCCGGATCAGATTGACCTCCAGGTGATCGATCCCAAACCAGATACAGCAGCGGAAGCGGAGGCGCGACTGGAAGGACTAAGGGGTTTGCGAAACGACAAGGGTGATATTTATCTCGGTGCAGTTTTTTCGCTGGGTGGAAAAAGCTTACGCGTGCCATTCTTCGATCCTCGTAAAGAGACGCAGATCGAGTATGAACTTTCAGAAGCTTTTGTTAAACTCAGCCAAACCGTAAAACCTGACCTAGGGATCATTACATCTTTGCCGATGGTGAGCGAACGCAGTGATGATGGACCGCGACTTCGCCCGGATTGGGCGGTTATTGAAGCATTGCGTGGATTCTACAAGATCACCCGCTTACCGATCGACACGGGTGAAATTCCGCAATCTATATCCTCTCTGCTCGTCATCCATCCCAAGAATATTTCAGAATTGACGGAATTTGCCATAGACCAGTTTATTCTGCGTGGCGGCCATGTGGTGATTGCAGTCGATCCTTTCTGTGAAACCGAACTTTCTTACAATAATATGGCTGGTGGCAATGCCCTTCGCATGAGCAGTAACTTGCCCAATCTTTTCCCTGCTTGGGGCGTGAGCTTCGATCCCAGTCGAATGGTTGGTGATGCGGCGCGCACAGGTCGCCAGATTACTTTACAAAAAGCTATCAATAATCCTTTTCATGTGAACCTTCAGGCTAATGATTTGAATAGAAAGCATCAGATCACACGCACGATTCAACAGACCTTATTTCCAGAGCCTGGATGGTTTGATGTAAAGAAACAGCCTAGCAAGCACTGGGAAGTTCTGGCCAATAGTTCAGATAAAAGTGGCCTGCTTTCGACCGAGTCGGCCAGCTATATGTCACCTCAGCAGCTAACGCAGCAGCTTAAGCCAGACGGCACAGTCCGGACTATTGCCGGTATTCTCACGGGCACTTGGTCGACAGCATTCGCTGAAATTCCCGCCAATAGTCCTATCCTTACGCACCAAAAAGTGAGTGAGAATCCAAACAGTGTGGTACTTTTTGCAGACAGTGATTTTCTAGCTGATCCCCATGCTGTGGAAAAGCTTCAGGTGATGAATCAAATGTTGATTCGACCTCGCAATGACAATGTGAGTTTGCTGACTCATGCGGTAGAATTTCTGGGTGGCAACCGCGACCTGATCAGTATTCGCAGTGCCGGCAGCGTCTATCGCCCCCTTTCCAAACTGAATACGATCGATGAAACAGCTCGCCAACCCTGGGTGGAAACCGAGGAAAAGTTGACGAGCAGAATTGCCGACATTGAACGGCAAATCAGTGATCTCCAGGTTCAAGAGGAAGGTTCTGCCATCCTTTCAAAGGATCAAATGCGTGATCTCCGTCGACTGCGTGAAGCTGAAGCGGGTCTATGGACCGAGCGACGGCTGATCAGAGAAAAAGCCCGAGTCTTTCCCGATAATCTTCGTCGTCTGATCGTCATCCTGCATATGGGACTGCTGCCCTTCCTGGTCATTGGCTGGAGCTTTTTGCTGAAGATCCGCGAGCGAAAGCAATCCAAGCAAGCACTTCAGCAGCTCTTCCGTACTCCCTAGGATGCCGGCGCTGAAAGCACCGGCATCCTTTCAGTTCATATAAGCCTGAACGTTCGGGGCGATATCCATGGGATGAACACCCAGATCCGCGATGGCTCGTGGCCAAATTTCTTGCCAGGGTGTATTAAACAGAAGTTTCGCATCCAGTGGTTTTTGATACCAAGCACCCGCCTTTAGCTCCAAGTCGAGTTGCTTTGGACCCCAACCTGAATACCCAATAACAAATCGATAAGGCAGCAGATCCTTGCCTTTGGTCAAGCCATTCGCATTGCATTCTTCGACATGCTGCACGAGCCCATCAATAGCCTCCTCGGAAGAAGATACCCGCAAGTCCCCAGCCAAGGTCGTCGCTGCATGATCGCCACCCTGATTGTGAATCACCAGTCCCTGGGTATTGCCGATCGGCCCTCCCATCCAAACCGGAACATGGTTGGGAATTTGATAGCGGGTCTGAAAAACCACATCGCGCAAGGCAATTGGCATGGGACGATTGATAATAAAGCCCAAAGCTCCATCAGGATTGTGCTGGATGAGCAGCACCACTGTTTTCGTAAAATGCGGATCCATCAGATTAGGTAGGGCGATCAGAAGCGATGGCAGGGTCAACTGCTCGGGCATCAGGTGAGCTCCTCAGCTAAGCATACTTTTATGCTAAGGCTAAACCCTTTGCCCCTGGAGGTCAAAAAGAATTCCAAAGGCTCAAAAGTAAAGGCCGAGCGAGATCATTCTGCCCGTTTCTTTGCTGTCCAAACGAAGGCCTGAGCTTTCCTGGGACCAATCGTGCTGGTAAAGACCGTAGCTGATCCGGAAATTATAGATTTCTAGGAAGGCGTTATAATCCGCGCTGGAGGCTTTGGCCGTCGCATCTTCAGCAACTTCTGGTTGATAGACCAAATATTGGCCTTGAGCACCAAGCCAGGAAAGGAAGTAGAGGCTCATTTCCCCACCATAGTAGCTGCCGCTGACACTTTCAAATGGCGACAGGCTAAAGCCTGAACTGCGGGTGAATTTGCCAATTTTGCCGACTAAAAACGAATCCTGTTCATTAGCTCCGAAAATGCGCAGAGTCACGCCTGCCAACTGAGTTTTGTCGGTATTCGTTGTCAATGCAGGCAGCGATCCCGGGACCAGACTTTGCTCTTCCTCCATGAAGCGATTGATAAATTTTGCTTCGATCCCAAGATCGATATCCAGAGTTCGCAACCCAGTGGTCGATGACACGAGGTTGGTAAACCAGAATTGAATCCGCCCTTGCTCTGTCGTATGTTCCGTTTCACTCAAAGACCAGTTGTTTTCGTCAAAATTTGTCGCGTCTCCGTATTTAAAAAGACTGAGCCCGCGACTTTGGCCGTATCGAAGACTGAGCTCAGGCGCAAATTTATTTTTCTTCGGATCAGAAAACATGGCCAACCAAACATCCATCAACTTCATTCGTTCTTTGATGCGCAGCCATTCCGTCAAGGTCCAGCGGGTCGATTTTCGTTCGTCCTGAACGTCTTCGATATAAGTGACCACCCGCCGAGACTGCGCCTGGATTGAAGGTGCCATCCAAGCAATCAGGAAAAATGCCAACACGTAATTTTTTTGCAAGCGCACCTGCCACTCCTCCGAGACAATGGGTTTGCCTCTTGGGAGTTCATCGGCCGCGATTGGTATTCCTTAAAAAATTTCCATAATTACATAGTCATTACTGGGCTTTGTGAAACACTAATACAGCAGGGTAGCACCAGCTTTGGCTTGGCCTTCCTGGGCTTTGAAAATCACTGCTCTGGGATCGAGAGGAGCCAGATATCTGGTAAATTCATCTTGCCACTTGCTCCCAGGCTGGGCATAAAAGTCTCTCCTTGTCACTCTTCATTGTTATTGTTCCCCTTCTCAGCCTTTTCTTGGTTTCAGTACAGGAGGTCGGTTTTGGTCATCACTTTGATTTACGGGTCAGCAGCCCTAGCCATGTTAACCGCTGGATTTTATGCCCAGCGCGTTCGTTCCATTCCTATCGAAGGCGATAATCCCCAGCAGCTCGCTAAATTCAAAGAAATTTCCGAAGCGATCGCTGAAGGTGCCATGGCATTCCTGGCTCGTGAGTACCGCTATGTAGCAGGCTTCGTCGCTGCCTTTGCTGTGCTGATGGTGCTTTTACTCGATAATGCCGCCACCGATATTCACGAAGGTGTGTTCAGTTCGATCGCCTTTGTCTTCGGTGCAGCCATATCCAGTCTTTCGGCATTTATGGGTATGAAGATCGCTACCATGGGCAACGTCCGAACTACGATTCGCGCCCGTAAGGGCCTTTCCGAAGCCTTTAAAGTCGCCTTCGAATCAGGATCCGTTATGGGTTTCGGTCTGGTAGGACTGGCTTTGTTCGGGTTGATGAGCATCTGTCTGGTCTTCGGCCAATTTATTCATGAGCAGGAATTGCTGATGGAAATGGTCGCTGGCTTTGGGCTCGGCGGTTCGTCCGTCGCTCTTTTCGGCCGCGTCGGCGGCGGGATTTATACCAAAGCTGCTGATGTCGGCGCTGACCTTGTTGGAAAACTTGAGCAGGGCATTCCCGAAGATGACCCACGCAACCCTGCCGTGATCGCCGACAACGTCGGCGACAATGTTGGTGACATCGCCGGAATGGGTGCTGACCTTTTTGGCTCTTGTGCCGAAGCCACCTGTGCCGCACTTTTGATCGGTGCCACGTCTGCTGCTATTGTGGGCAGCACCAGCGCCCTTTATTATCCCATCATCATTACCGCAGTTGGCATTCCCGTCTGTCTCTTCACCGCTCTCTTTGCTCGATTGAAATCGAATGCCACCTCAGCGGAACCCGTGCTGAAATTGCAGCTTTGGATTTCCACCATTGTGATGTCTGTCGTCATGATTTTCGTTACCAAAGCGGCCATGGTCGACAGCTTTGAAATTTACGGGCAGACGATCACCAGCACCGACGTTTTGATTTCGCTGCTCGCGGGTCTTTGGTCGGGCCTTTTGATCGGAACAGTGACCGAATACTACACATCCCATGCCTATAAGCCCGTTCGTGAAGTTGCCGATGCCTCGCTATCCGGTGCTGCAACCAACATCATCTACGGCTTGGCTTTGGGCTACAAATCTTCGGTCATTCCCGTCATTGCCATTGCGATTACAGTCTACATTTCCTGGACTCTGGCTGGAATGTACGGCATTGCCATCGCTGCTCTTGGCATGATCTCCACTATCGCCACTGGATTAACCATCGATGCTTATGGTCCCGTTTCGGATAATGCTGGCGGCATTGCTGAGATGTCAGAATTAGGTCCTGAAGTTCGCGCTCGCACGGACCTTTTGGATGCCGCTGGAAATACCACCGCTGCAATAGGCAAAGGCTTTGCGATCGGCTCGGCAGTTCTTACTGCTCTAGCCCTCTTCTCGGCGTTCCTGGTTCGCTCCAATCTGCATTCGCTTGATCTGCTTTCGCCCTTGGTCTTTGCTGGTCTTTTGATCGGCGGCGTGCTGCCATTCCTGTTTACGGCTCAGACCATGAAAGGTGTGGGCATTGCTGCTTACGCTATGATTGAAGAAGTTCGTCGTCAGTTCCGTGAAAAGCCAGGCATTCTTACTGGCAAGGATCGCCCTGATTACAAAACTTGCGTGACTATTTCCACCGAAGCTGCCATCAAGCAGATGATCGCTCCAGGTGTCTTAGTTCTGGCAACTCCCTTGGTCGTTGGCTATGCATTTGGAACCCAGGCTTTGGCTGGTGTTTTGGCTGGCTCGCTGGTCTCTGGTTTGGTGCTGGCGATCTCCGCTTCCAACTCCGGTGGGGGCTGGGATAATGCCAAGAAATACATCGAGTCGGGCAAATTGGGCGGCAAAGGTTCCGATGCGCACAAAGCAGCCGTGGTTGGCGATACCGTGGGCGACCCATTCAAGGATACATCCGGTCCGTCGATCAATATTCTTATGAAGCTGATGGCTATTCTGAGCCTTGTGTTTGCACCTTTCTTTGTGCAGCACGGCGGTGTCATTATGAGAATTTTCGGTCTGAAGTAAAACTCAGTAGCCTTTACTCTCCGGCTCTTTTCACCTTGAAGTGGAAAGGGCCATTTTTTTTCCCGGCCACAAGCAAAGCGTCGATTTGACCTTATAAAGTGTTGCTTCTTTTCAGAAACCCCTCCCTCATCTTTGCTTATCTTCGCTTGAAATACTGATTCTTCAGCGATATACAAAAATCGTAGCTCGTAATTTTACAAGATTTATAGCTATTCACCCCCAGAAGAGAGTTTTGCCTTATGCGCTTACCTATCTCTAGCCTCGCTCTGCTTTTTGCAATCAGCACAGAGGGATCGGGTGCAACCATACTCATCTGTGACAACGGCCAAGTCCAACTGAACTATCTTCCGGCATCAGGTGATTACCAACTCAGCCTACAAAAACCTGCTTGGCTTTCTGCCATTAAGGCTTCGACTGAAGAAGAGGCCTGCGCCCTGAATTACTATTCACCCTCGCACGAACAGATCTGTTTAAAAAAAACCTTGGCTCGTAATATTCATTTGGAAGACCAAGTTCTAACGATCGACGGTTTGCAGCGTTCGAGCTTTGGCGACCAGCTGCAATTCATCTCTGGCCCGTATCGACCCTTCATCAACTGGGAAAAAAACGGACTCAAACTCAC
>JBGSRE010000463.1:0-3464 GCA_041737755.1 Oligoflexus sp. | reverse complement strand
CCTGGCCATCGATATGGGGATGCTCTGGACCTTCGCTGATTTTTGGTTCCCCACGATTGGGCGCTGGACTGGGAAGATCGAGCCGCAGTATTTTTGAAAGCCGCCGAACTTCTGGCCGGTAAATATCGAGCTGTGATCAATGCAGCGACCATGCTGGGACAAAGCAAGACCTGTCATCAGGCGGAAATTGATGCCTCCTGTGAGCTGATCGATTTTTTCCGCTTTAATGTCGCTTTTGCCGAACGCATCTACAGTGAGCAACCGCAGTCGGCACGAGGCATATGGAATCGCAGTGAAGTCCGCGGCCTGGAGGGATTTATCTATGCAATCGCGCCCTTTAACTTCACCTCGATCGCGGTCAATCTCCCCGCAGCACCGGCTCTGATGGGCTGCTCTGTGCTGTGGAAACCTGCGCCGACATCGCTCTTGTCGGCCTGGGTCGGTATGCAGATTTTAGAAGAAGCCGGGCTGCCTCCCGGGGTCATCAATATGGTCGTCGGTGATCCGGCCATGATCAGTTCCGTGGCGCTGGCGCATCCGGAGCTCTCGGGAATTCATTTCACCGGTTCGACTTCGGTCTTCAACATGCTCTGGAAAACCGTTGGGCAGAACATCGATCAATACAAAACCTATCCACGGCTGGTTGGCGAAACCGGTGGCAAAGATTTTGTATTCGCTCATCCGAGTGCCGGTGTCCAAGAACTGGTGACGGGTTTAATCCGCGGGGCCTTTGAATTTCAAGGTCAGAAATGTTCGGCGGCCTCAAGGGCCTATATCCCGCAAAGCCTTTGGCCGGCGGTGAAAGAGGGTCTTCTCGCCACGGCCGAACAGATCAAGGTCGGTGATCCAACCGATTTCACCAACTTCATGGGCGCTGTGATCGATCAAAAAGCCTTCACTAAAATAAAATCCTATATCGACGATGCTAAACAATCGAAAGACGCCCGGATTATTTTTGGAGGACAGTGCGATAGCAGCGTTGGATACTTTATTCAACCCACTATCATTGAAGCTTTGGATCCGCACTATCGCAGTATGAAGGAAGAAATCTTCGGCCCTGTCCTGAGTATCTACGTTTACGACGATGCTCATTTAGAGGAAGCTCTGGTCCTCTGTGATACGGCCACGCCTTATGCCCTCACCGGTGCCATCTATGCTAAAGATCGTCGCGTGATTGCCCAACTCACCAAAGCCTTGCAACACAGTGCGGGTAATTTTTACATCAATGACAAACCAACCGGGGCCGTGGTTGGCCAGCAACCCTTTGGTGGCAGCCGGGCGTCGGGTACCAACGACAAGGCTGGGAGCATCTGGAACCTGCTGCGCTGGTGCTCCCACCGCACGATTAAGGAGAACTTTCATCCGATTACCGACTTCCGCTATCCCTACATGCAGAACTGAGGCGGAGCTTGCTTTGCCGAGCATCCTGGGCCTCCTCTGGCGCCTATGGCTGGAGACTCCGCGCCTGGCCTAGCCTGGATAGCTGATCTTGACAGCCGACAGCTTCTATGTTTCGATGTCGTGATATTTTTGCCTTTTCCATTGAATTGCCAAAGGAGTGAAAAATGGCCGTACTCGTGAATAAGCCGGCTCCCGATTTCACCGCGACTGCTGTTGTGAATAAAGACTTCCAGGACATTACTCTGTCCTCCTATCGCGGCAAAAAAAATGTCGTTCTGTTTTTCTACCCGCTGGACTTCACCTTTGTGTGTCCAACGGAATTGCATGCCTTCCAGGAAAAGCTGAAAGACTTTAAATCCAAGAATACGGAAGTTCTGGCCGTATCTGTGGACAGCAAGTTTTCGCATCTGGCCTGGTTGAGCAAATCGCAGGATGAAGGCGGTATCGAAGGCGTCACCTATCCGGTGATTTCCGATATCCATAAAAGTATCGCTCGCGATTTCGACGTTCTTCATGAAGATGGCGTTGCTCTGCGCGCGACCTTCCTGATCGACAAAAAAGGTGTCGTGCGCCACCAGACTGTCAACGACCTGCCCCTGGGCCGAAACATTGATGAGTATCTGCGCCTTGTCGATGCTTTGACATTCAACGAGAAGAATGGCGAAGTTTGCCCAGCCAACTGGACTGAAGGCCAAAAAGCAATGCGCCCTGATCAGCAAGGTCTGAAAGACTATTTCGGTCACTAAGATCGCCGAGGCCGGAGCTTTCAGCGCCGGCCTCCTGTCTATCCAGAAATCTTCCGCAAAACCACTTCAATTTGAGCCAGCGCACCAGCCCGAGTTTGGTCGATCAAGCAGGCTTTTTCCAAATAGAATTGCCAATGCCGTGGCAAGAGATGCCAGCCTCGTTTCTGCAGACTCGCACATTGTCGCAAAAGAAAACGCGCGATGCGGCTGCTGCGGACTGGGCCGTGCTTTCGCAAGCGAGGATCATAGCCGATATCATTGAGGGCTATACTGACGATTTCACAATGAGGCAGCGAGCGCACCAGATCCAAAACATTGACGGATACGGGTGACCAGCTGCGTTTTTTGGCTAAGGTAAAAGTGAATTTATGATCGCCATTGAAACGACTTGGAAACACACCCTGCTCATAGAGATCCTCGTCAGGTACTGTAAAAAACAGATGACCATCTGGCTTAACCAGTTGCCACCAGTTGGCCAAGGCCTTACTCGGATCGCGCATATGCTCGAGGCAATGGGATGAATACACACAATCAAAAAGCTGATGGACGTAGCTGCTAATCATATTTGCATCGCCGTGCTGCTGGTCAAAACCCACCGCATGACTCACCACGGGATCTCGCCCCGCACCAATATCGAGCACAGAACCGCTGAGTATGGACCTTTCAAAGGCAGAAAAATGCTCATACGACTTACGACTTTCATCCATCTAACACCCCAAATCGACTCAAACGAGTGGCAGGCCAAAAGCGACGCTCAATTATGTGCCACGACTTTATCAGACGCCCATCCATTCGGGGAGTTTTTTTGCATGGAGAACAGCAGCTCCCGGCCTGCCTCTAAGCCTATGATAAAAGCGAAGCTAGTTGACACATAGAGAGTCTAGGCGCCAATTAATTCGTATGATTGAATAGACGATATTTTATAATTATCGTATTATTAATAATACGAATTATCTTATGGGTGCACACCTCTCAAACAGGAATCGTGGAATTTTATATGCTAAATCAGGATCTTATAGATGTTCATGGGATAGTGACGGCAGCCACCCCAAGGTCTTTTTCGCGCCTTGGTGTCCTTCCAATCGACTGGAACGCTGGCGTGATTGGATTGACCGGGGGTCGGGGGGTTGGTAAAACCACCTTCCTCTTGCAGAAATATTGGGAACTATATGGTACTCACGAGCGCTGTTTGTATATCTCGGCGGATAATGTCCAGGTTTCAGCTCTCGGAGTCTATGCGATTGGCCGAGAGTATTTTAAAAGCGGCGGCGAGGCGATCATCATTGACGAGGTCCATCGCGCCCCCAATTGGACGGC
>JBGSRE010000450.1:0-2510 GCA_041737755.1 Oligoflexus sp. | reverse complement strand
CCTTCGCCACAGGTTGATCTGGAAAAGCCACAGGCGCCCGACAGCAGTGGGAATGGGCAGGCTGGGGCAACAAGTGGAGAGAATCCCGGCTCAGTAACGCCTCCTGCCGCAAACGATGGTCAGGCACAACCACCAGCAGCCGGGAATGAAACTGAAGCACCCCCCAAGCTCTCTAGCGAAAACTGTGAAAGCGACCCATCAAAGATTTTTCTGAACAATACCTGTGTCGACGTGTCGACTTCCCTTGCTTCAGTACTACCTTCAGAAGCCACTCCAGCCACGATACTTTCGACTGTGGATGCTGCGGATTGTCGTGGCAGCTTGATGATGGGTAAGTCAGCGGCGCAAATTTTGGCTTCTCAAATAAGTGAGGACGACCTTGCAACGCTAAGCCTCATTGAAGATTCGCTCGTATCCAATTCCAACATTAAATCATACTGCTTTAATGTGGGAAATTTTGTTGCTTATTCCGACCTCCTGAAACAGAAGTTTGCCAAAGAAAAGTCCCATCCGTCAGTTTACGCAAAATGTCGTAATCTGGCGGTTAAGCAAATTTTGAGCTCTAGTTTTCAATTCGTAAAGTGGAGCACCTTGGAGGGTAATGCCTCGATCGTTTGGCCTAATGCGGCGAGTATTGGTAGATCTTCGTTATGGACGTCCATAATAAAATCCGAAAACCATGTAGGACTTGATGCTATTCACTGTGCAGGCGCAGTCTCGGATGTTTGGCAGGCAATAATTTCTGTTACACGGTAAATGTTCAGTAGGATTGCGATTCAGAACGAAGCCTCATCTACTCGCGCATGATGAGGCTTCGCTTTGTGCGGATATGGAATGGAAATTGCTTCAAGATTTGAAGGTCATCGATAGCAACGGTATATGCCTGGACGCTGTACGGTCGCACACAGAAAGATCGGATAAATAGCTCTGATTCTCACATTCCGAAAGACACTCCAAGAATTCTCAAATTATTTCAAGAGTGTGAGATCATCGATGTCGATTGTATATTTCTGAACACCATCGACGCTCACGCCAAAGACTATGCCTTGGGTCTCTTCGAGCGGGAATTCACTGAAAGAACTGATGGGGATCTCAACGTTCTGATAGCTAGTGCCAATGGTAAGCTGCACGCTGTTACTCTCGCTACTGGCCGAGACCCTGTCGTTAGGAGAAGCTTTAACGAGGAAGACCCACAGTGTGACAGGGCGATCAGATTTTGCTTGGAAGCGAAGTTTTTTGTACGCTTTGAAATTAATGGGCTCATATGAATGCGGAATGTAGGCAGCCCCAGCCCACCAGTTGTTATCAGTAACAAGGTTGGCGCGCAGGTGTTGACCGCCTGAAAAAGGACTTTGGTTGGAGGCGACCAGAGATGATTTGAAAGCATCCCAGGCCTGACCAATGCGAAAAGGTTGAGATTCACCGTCATAGAGAAGCTTATTATTTTCATCACTATTTTCGCGCAATCCAGAGGCGAAATCAACAGGGGGCTGTTTGCGTTCGGCGTGGCTGATGGCTATGCGGCAAGCGTTTTGCAAGAGCGGGGAATTTACGGAAACAGTTAAAGAATCGATGAATGACTGCCAGCCTGCGCTTTCTTTAGGAATTAAAATGCTTTCATCCGGAAGGATAGTAGTATTGGCCGCGAAATTTGCTCCCTTAAGCACAGCTTCCTTGGCCACGCTTTTATAGCAGCGGTTGTATTCCGCTTGCACAGCATTAACTACTGTCGCTTCATACTGCTTTGAACAATAGACTGCGGTATTGAGAATGGTGGTTTCGAATCCTGCAGCATAACCCAATCGATTACAAAAGTTCGTTATATTCTCGCCTTTTTGTGCTTGAATGCTTGGTATGGTCCATTCATTATCTGAACCTTCACCCAATGGCAGGATGATTTCTTCGCAGGAAGGACTGAGACTTTTGGCAAAATTGTAGCCAAGGTTTCGACCGTTCGTATAAGCTTTCCAACAGCGTCCCTGATCGGCTCCGGCTTGGCTGAAAACAGTCTCCAATTGAGATGTTGGAAGATTGTAGTATTCTCGCGGAATGTCTAAGCCAAATCCAAGCGGAAGAGTGTCAACAGCGTAGGCTGAAAGAGAGTTAGCACTGATTGCAAGGCAGGCTATGACTTTGCTAAGAAACATGCGTCGACCGTTCATATGTTATTCATCCTTTTGCTTGACTGCGGATTCGCTTCATAAATTCTGGAATGGTTTCCATGTGAATTTGCACTCGGCGTATAGGGGAGTCTGTACGATGGCGGATATTGCAGAATAACCAGAGTCGAGACCGAAGATTCTCTGTTCGAGGCTCCGAAGCGAAATTTCGGTTAAACCGAAGCGGAGATAGCGAACCTTCTTAGATAGTTAGTCTCTGGCGCCTAAAGCGCCTGAGACTATCCTGAGGAGTGAAACGACGAAGGATCTCGCTGATAAGTACCTGATTCCACGAGATCCTTCGCTTCGCTCAGGATAGTCCCTGGGCGAAATTTTCAATTTCGCGCCAGC
>JBGSRE010000383.1:0-4069 GCA_041737755.1 Oligoflexus sp. | reverse complement strand
GCCTGAGACCCCTATGACGATGAGCTAGGCATATGAGATTCCTGCTCAAACAGAGCTGATCTTCAGTAGCACTTTTGGTATACAAACCGGAAAGCAATGCGGTCCAAAGAGCCTGTCGACCGGGTTGCGTATTTGCCGTTGTTGTTCGAAGGAGCCACACGCAGGGCTGCATTAAGAGTCAATGCAGAGTCTTTATTGCATTCGCTCCAGATCATGTTAGAGCCACTGAAGTTCCGATCGAAAGTATAATTTTGGGTGGAGGACGGTCCCTTAGCATCGGCGCTACTGCTAAACGTACGGCCATCGCCTTCGAAAAAGCCATTCAGACTGCCGACGAACTGATCGTTGGCGCTCAATTGATAAGTCCCCCAGCTCACCACCCGTTCGACCGCATAGCGATAGCCAGCGGGAGGCTGCAATTGAAGCGTAATCGCGCAGTTTTTGCGACTATCTTCGAGGCTCAAGCCATAGCCTTTGTCGACCTTAATGGAGAAAGCTTTATTCAATTCCACTGTCAGCCATTGGCCATCGAAAGCATAAGGCACTTTAAGATCCGATTGAATGGGGCAACCGCTGCCATTGGTCGTCAGTGATTCCAAGTGACCTTC
Organism: Oligoflexus sp.; assembly: GCA_041737755.1. GTDB lineage: Bacteria > Bdellovibrionota_B > Oligoflexia > Oligoflexales > Oligoflexaceae > Oligoflexus. Next base: position 3,461 of record JBGSRE010000383.1, on the reverse strand, counting down.
GGTCGCCAACGCCAAAGGTGAGCTAACGAGACTTGCCAGTAAAGCTAAAAAATAAGTTCTCATGGTTGGTTCCTTCTTGTGAGCAATGTTCCTAAAAACAGTTTTAGCCCAGGCCATTCCAGAAAGCGAGATGCTCACAGTACAAAGTGTTCTGTAAACACGATTCCCAGAACGCGCGTCATTTTTGATTGGTGTGGATCCTGGGGAAGGTACCCAGGATTCTTGTTCTTTTTGACATAGATTTTTTTGGCAGATATATTCGGTTTTCTAAGCCGCTTTGCTGTCTTGGTCCTCTGTCTGGAGGGAGACCAGATTCTGTGGCGGTAGTTTGATCAGGAGTTGAAAGTGACGATGCGTGGGAGCATTCCCAGCAGCTCCCAGCGCCAGATGCAAGTGACCGCCGAGTTTCTCCACGAACGCCTTAACGGCTTCCATGCCCACCCCACGACCCGATATTTCCGTCACTTTGTGAGCACTCGAAATTCCTGATAAAAAGATGAGCTCTGCCACCTCGTTTTCGGTGGCCTGGGACTGGATCAGATTTTTTTCCAAGCCTTTCGCACGCAACACGGCCATATTCAAGCCCGCTCCCGAATCTTCATAGACGATTCGGGTTTCCTCTCCATCGTGCTCGATCTTGAGCGTGATCTTGCCGGATACTTGTTCGGAGAAGCCGTGATCCAGGCTATTACGGAAGAGATGGACAAAAATGTCTTCCATGCGTTCCTGGCCGGCCGAATCCAGGTAGAAATCTTGCCCTTCAATCACTACGGTCGGCGGAACTTTTTTCAGCTGCCTTGCCAGACTTGGTAAGGAGGCGACGACCGGCTTAATAAGCATGTAAAAACTATTGGCACTGAATTTATCGAGTCGAGTGAGCACTTTAGTCAGCAGCTCTCGACTTTCTGTGGTCACAAAATTCAATGTGGGACCGATCAAAAGAGACAGCTGCATCAAACTGGATTCCAGTTCTGCTTGATCACCACGCTTCAACTTTTGATCATGCACGAACTCATAGATATCGAGCACAGAACGGATTTGCTGGATATGTTCATTGACATGGGCCATATCTTTGGTATTGATATTTTTCTGGTCAAGGTTAAAGAGCTCTGTTTCGACATCATGGACGATTCTGGAAATATCAGCAAAGCTATACGTTCGGGCATTGCCTTTGATCGTATGGATATTTCTTAAAAGCACATTCCAGTCGAAATTTTTATCATGGCTCTCTAGCATGATCTGACAATGATCCAAAAGACTGCGTGCAGACTGCAAAAATCGTTTGAATTTGCTGGCCGGTATTTCCAAAATTTGGCCGATAATTTCCAACTCATGCTGCCGGGAGGCGGCCACTTCCTCAGCTTTTTTCACTTCCGTGACATCGCGGACCGCGGCCAAAACTTTCTGCACATTGCCTTCATGGTCTTCGATGGGAGCCCAATCGACTTCCAAATATTTGTTTTGTGAACCGTGGATATAGTGAAGCTTCTTAGGCAAGAGATGCTGGTTGCTGTCAAAACTCAAGGAATCCTGACCGAAACCAAAACTAATGGCCGTGCTTAGCTGAGCTTTCATATCCGAAGAAAGATCAGATCGATCGATCAGCTGCTCATAAAGCGACTTGCCTTGCAGCTGACGAGTGCCGAGTATCTGTTCCAGAAATTTCGAATACTGCTGGTGGATGGCACCATTGGCATCGATCGTACAGATGCCCTGTTGAATGTTATCGAGCATAACACCCATGCCTTTGGTCTGTTCCCAAAGCTCATTGGTCCGAAGCTTAACCTTATGTTCCAATTCCACGTTCATGGTTTCCGTCAAACGACGGGCTTCGATTTGAGCTTCCAAAGCAGCCTTCTGAGCTCGACGAATCTGTAAATTGATTTCATTGATTTTATCGCTCGCGCCAATTGCCATGAACAGAACCTGCACGGCCGTGCCCAATTCCAGACAGTTCACCGTTAAAGGCGTTACGGGGAGGATGCCAATTTTTTGCATGCCATAAATGAGCGATGCTACAATCATGGAAATCCACGATAGTAGAAAGAATCGAGCCGGCTTATAGCCCTTTTTTTGCGACAGAATACTGGCAAAAAGAATGGTTAGACTCGTGCAGAGACCAATAACGATATAAGCTTTCAGATAGATATAGGGTAGGAAAAAACTGCCAATGCAGCAGGCTGTCAGCAGAGACATAAAAAAGATAAAGGTTTTTTGCAGACGCGGAAATTGGTGGACAGGTAGGAATTTTATGGTGGCAAAGGCCGCCGCAAGAAAAGTCATGGGTGCTAAAAATGCTGAAGAGATATTGCTCCACCAGATCGACTCCGGCCAGAGATATTCGAAGGCCAGGCCATTCATGACGAGTTTGAAGACGAGTAATGAAGCCCAGTACCAGCACAAGCAGAAGTATTCGAAACTTTTCGCGCCGATCGCCATCATCAGGTAATAGGCGATCATAATCAGCATAAGCCCGATAAAGGCGCCTTGCACCAGCTGAGACTCATGATCCTTTTTCATGACTTCGGCTTTGGATTCGAAGGACATTTTAAATTCAGAAGCGCCGAGGGTTTGCAGACGAACATAGAATTCTGTCGGAGCTTCGGCCTGCAGTGGAACTTCGAAGTGAAAATACCGATGTTTCAAGTCTCGCTTTTCAAAGAGCATGCGATCGCCAGAGACTTTGCGGACCCATTGACCATCTTTTTGAAAATAGAGATCAATAAAATCAACCAGAGGGTTTTCCATAACAAAAAACCAAGGTCCTAAGACTTTGCCGTCCGTCTGGGCCTGAAAGTGAAACCAATAGGCCTGGCCGGTGAAACCGTAATTTGGAACTTTGCGCTCTTCGGGTTTGAACTTGCCTTCGTTTTTGGCAAGGATAGCTTCCTCAAAAGTCATGACACGGCTGGGATCAGCCAGCATCTGGACGCCTTGCCCTATAGGAAAATCGGCGCTATTGATGAACCAAGTCTCAGCCCTTGCAAGACCGCTGGTCCCAATCAGCCACACAATGATCCATAGCTTTAAATTACTCATAGCAACACTCCCGTCCAGGGGAGGGGATCGGTCGCATATAAAAAAAGCATAAGGATCGCATTCTGATTGTTGGATAAGAATTCAAAGCAGGGCTTGAATCGGCCAAAGAGTTCAATGATATCGGGTCGATAAAACTTGGATTCGGGCTAAAGGAACTTCATTTGCCTCATAACGCCCATCAAACCATCGATAATGAACTGCACGGCGATAGCTGTGAGAATGATCCCCATAATGCGAGTTACCAGATTGATTCCCGTTTTGCCGAGGACCCGATAAACGTACGGCGCGCTTTTTAAGAAGAAAAAAGCGACGAAAAAAACGCTGGCAATCGCTAAAAGTAAGAGAATAGTCTGGCCGATTCCGCTGCCCTGGCTCGACTGGAGGACGACTGTTGAAATCGCCCCCGGTCCAGCCAGAAGGGG
>JBGSRE010000434.1:0-5694 GCA_041737755.1 Oligoflexus sp. | reverse complement strand
CTTCATCGATCTGCGGCAGATGTCGCTTCATGGCTTTCATCACGCGAAGACTTTTTTGGGTCCGATCCGTATGCATGGCATCGTCTCCATCGCCGAGAATACTCACGAGCAGATTTGCATATCGGCTTAAGGCTTCTTCCTTAAGCTTGCTATCGAGAAAGGGTTGAATGTTTTTCGCGACAAAGGTGATGGCGACGGTCTCGTCGTCAGGGCCAGTCACACGCCGCCAGGCCAGTTCGTGGGTCAGACCATCAATCTTGGCTTCCATGGAGAAGCTTGCCACATTCAGCTCCCAGGTGAGTCCATCGGCGCCCAATACCGTCGTTATCACATCCAAGATAGTCTCTTGGTGCAGGTTCTTCAAGACCTGGCGAAAGTTGATCGCTTGGGGAAAGAGTTGCTGAAAGTAGAGCGAGCACTTGCTCGGTATAATATGAAGATCCGGGTAGATCAGACAATAACCCATCTCACTTTCACTCATAAGGGAGCGATTCTCAGCGACTTGCTCTTCGACTTCGAGCTTCGCTCGCTCGGTCATCTGCCTCTGCTGATCAGCCTCCAGCCGGGCTGCTTCCGCTTGAATACGAGCTTTTTCCGAAAGCCGAAAGGCCTTACTGACTCGACTTTCGAACACGTAAGAAAGGTAGGCTACGACGAAGAATACGCCGGCATAGGTCGCCGCTAAAAAAAAGCGATGGGTATCGCTGTAGATCGGAAAGTTAAAGCTCCAGCTCTTGGTTTTTAGTCCATCAATAAAATAAACAAAGCTAAAGCTCATCGGAATCAGCAGGGCTGTAAAGATCAAGCCAGCGGCCAGACCTCGCGTCAGAAAAATTGCTAGCAGGTAGGTGACAAGCCACATCATTACCGGCGACCAGGCTCCACCGGTCTCACTCGCCACAAAGAAAAGCGTCAAGGATCCCAAAAAAAATGCAACGAAGCTGGCGATGCTTAACATTTTCAATCGGATGAAGATCATCCCGACGAGCGATGTGAAAAGCCCGACGCTCACACAGTAGATCATCGCCGGAGTGTTTTTCAAGAAAAGCCCATAAAGTGGCACATGAGAGATCCAGGTGAGCGCGGCTACGCCACAGAATAGCCAGAGCAGGATCGCTTCATACCGCTTCTGGGGCTCTGGATAGCTCTTCGCATCTAAACCAAAAGTCGGTGCGAGCCGTTCAAATAATGTGTTGAAGGATGAATCGGAACGCATCGCGTTGGCTCCAGGTTGGCGAGTTTTGCGAGTCTAGGCCATTAAAAAGCTCAGACATGCGGGCTTGGTATCTTTACGAATAGAATATCATAAGCAAGCAAAGGATGCCTCATTGGCCTTAGCCAGAGGAGCCGACTCACTAGAATTTCATGGCATGATATTTGCTTTCTTAATCCTCGATGCACACGGCTTCGAATTGGCCTGAACTTTTGATCGACTCCGCTCGCATCGATGCTTGGCTCGTCCCTGCTTTTAAATGCTCTGCTGCTCCCGTCGGCAGCAGCTTTGACAGCTTATTCTTTGGAGTAGTCCCATGAGTTTAAAAAGGCTTTATTTTGCCTTTGTCCTAACGTCGTTGATCTTCAGCTGTAGTAAAAAAGATGCAGCGAAGAACACTGACAACGTGGCGCAACCAGTGCCAACCGATCTCTGCAGTGGAGTGACACAAGCAACAGCAACGACCTTGACTTACTATAAAAAGTCGCGAGCGGCTTGGGGCGAAGCTTGTGCTAGCCTTGCTTTGCAGGTCATCGGCAGCTGTGAAAATGGGAGCTTGCAGATCAAAGGTGAAGGTTTTCCGGCCTGCGAAGAAACTGTCTTAACAAAACTGACGATAAAGGCTGAATCCACGACTCTAGAAGTCGATGGTGCTCCCCTGCTCCTCACCCTCGAAGGCGTGGACCAGGCTCAGCAAAGCTTTGTTATTGATAATAGCCAGGCGAGCTGGACGTCTTCCAGCGAAATGCTGCTCGTCAGCGCCGATGGTCATGTGATGGCCAAGGCCGTCGCCGATGGTGTGACGATCCAAGCCTCGGTCAATGGTGTCGTTGCTGTCCTGATCGTTTCTGCGCGAGCCCCGGCACCTTCTGAAACCCTCAAAAACTGTGCTGAGACCCTGCATGGAGAAACCAAGACTTTTCCACGCTTCAAACAGTCGATCGTGAATTTTCTATCCACTTGTGAATCCTACGAGGCAATCGCTCGCTGTGAAGACGGTGCCTTTGTCTTTAAGCCGGAAGACCAGTTGAGCGAATGCCGCAAGGCCAAGCTTAGCGAATTCAAGGTCGATCCACTGGCTCTCACTCTGAAAAATGGCGAAAGTCGGGCCGTAGAGGCAGAAGCGACCGATGAAACAGGCTTTAGAAGCGTCTTGAATTTCAGTGATGTCCTTTGGACTGTGGAAGGGGCGGAAGCCGATCAGGGTAAAGTCATCGTTGCCGATGGCCAGATCCTGCTGAACGGCGATCTCGTTTCGGATGCGATCGTCAAAGCTCAGTATCAAGAGCTAACGCAGTCGATCACTTTGACTAAAGTCAAAGTTGAAGTGTCCAGAATTACTTTTGAAAAGGACCAATATCTGCTGAAAAATGGCGACTCACTCGAGCTCAAAGTCCAGGGCTTCGCTGCCGACAGGCCCGCTGATGTGGATAAAAGCGCCTTGATTATAAGCTCCAGTGATCAAAGCAAAGTCATCATTGAAAATAACAGCGCCAAGGTCCTGAGTTCGGGGGGGAGTGTCGTTCTCACAGCGAAATATGCGGGAGACACGATCACGGCTCAGACCAAATTGATTATTGAAGATGATTTGCTCGTTAAGAGTATGGTGACCAAAAAAGAAGTTCTCGTTGCTGAAAAACCCTGGATCATAGCTGTGGCACAGCTGACTCTGGAAGGGCCGGCACTGGCTGAGCTCCCTCTGCTTGTCTCAAAAGACGAAAGCTGTGCCTTTGCTGTCTATCTCACCCAAGGCAAGTGGACGGTGGATGTGAAACTACCAGCTCTCGCCTGGCAAATCATTCCAGCTCTCTGCGAAGCGGAAATTTCTGTTTCATCCGCTGCGGGCCAGAAGGTGGTCCAGACCTTAAGCGTGCCGGTCCGATATGCGGCGCTGGACTTTAAAGAATTTATGCTGAGCGATGCAACAAAACCGGACAATGTGATCGCAACTCTTGCTTATCGGCTATCGAGTAATGTCAAAATCACTGGCTTGGCCGTGGCAAGACATCAGCTCGCCGAACTCGCTCCGACCAGCTGTCAATTTTCCATAAGGGAAAAAGAAGGTTTGATCGAAATTCTGGCTGACATCACCGCGGCACCAGAAAGCCCTTTCTGTGCAGGATTTTTCAGCTATTTCTTAGATGTAGCGGGTAAAAAGCAAAGCCAGCGCGAGCAAGTGACGATTGCCCCATTTCGCCCCTTTCAAACTGTATGTGAAGACCAGAGCAACGCCTCGGTCCAGCAAACGGTCAAGGCGATCAGCGAAGCCCTAAGTATTCGCCAGGATTGTCGGCTGATGGATAGCTTGCTACGCAAAAAAAATGCCGACTCGGTCTTCCGCAAAAGTGATTTTGCTTTGTCCCTGGCCAGCTCTAAGATCAGTAACCTTGAACCGCTCGCTCGCCTGACTGGCCTGCGCGAATTGGTGCTCATTGATAACCCTGAGTTGATCGATCTGCGGCCCCTGACTTACCTCAAAAGCCTCATGCGTCTCGATCTGGAATACACTAATGTCGCTGATTTTAGTCCCCTCTATCGATTGGATGCGATGAAGCTTTTCTATAGTGATGTGGAAAAAATCGATTGTAAGAAGAGTGAAGTGACCAATAAACCGCTGCAAAACCTCTGTACTCAGGAGTAAAAAATATGGCAAAGCAAAGACTCTTATCCGGTTTGATCCTTTCGCTCCTCGCTGCTTGCGAAGCGCCTCAAAGCTCGAAAGTAAAAGATGGGTGGAATGATGCCAACAATCCAGTGACGATGATGGCCAATGCCTATTCTTTTGAAACGAGCTATGAAGCTCTGCCCAAGAGCGGCCGTCCAGAACGGATGCCCTGGAGCGATAACTACTGGCCTACCTACCAAGGTGGGCTCGGCTATCGGTGGAACCAGGAAAAAACTCAGCAATTGAGGCGGATGGAATCAAGATCCTCAGATTCCCTCTATGCAGGACAATTGGACGAGGATCCGGAACTGCAAAAACTGCGAAGCGAAGTCTATGGCTATGTGCCTTATACCAAGGATCAGCTGCTGGCTCTTAGCGATGAAGCAAGGCAAACGACTATTCGCGGCCTTTCCCCAGCCGAAAAATATGATATCTATCGCGGGGATTTTGCCTATCCAACGCTTCAATCGGAGAGGCGAAGAACCGGTATTTTGCAGACTTTACGCGATCAGCCGGGCTATTCCCAAGGCAAGAAGATTGAAACATGGTTTGGCCTCTGCCATGCCTGGGCTCCGGCGACCGTGATGTTGCAAGAGCCTGGGGCCTTGAGTATCGAAGGCAAGGACGGGATGAAAGTGGACTTTGGCGCTTCGGATATTAAAGCTCTGCTGACTTATATGATCGATGCCGATCGGTCGCAGACCCGATTCAATACCTTTATGGGGGTGCGTTGCAACAGCGACCTGAGTCAGACCAATATGACTCGCGTGGAAAAGGAAGTTTTTGGCGATTTGCAATGGAAGAACAATGAAAAAGTAGAAGTGGCCATTCAAAAGTTGCTTGATAACATCACGATCGATGTGGCTATTAAAATGGGCCTCGCTTCCTATGTTCTGGCCTATGCCGATACTGTGGAGTATGCCCAGGAGCGTTTTCAGACAGTCAGTGAGGAGCTGAGTCGCTATGTGACTTTCTCCTTGCGTGAGGATTTTAGGATAGCTTTGGAAAAAGCACCAAAAATCCTGGCTCTTGCTGAGACGGGCGCTCTCACTCCCGCCGAGCGTTGGGCAGGCATTCAGGATGCCTTTCGGACCAAAGGCTGCAGCGATACGAATGCCGGCGCCTTCCACCTCGTTTTGAGTAACCTCGTGGGCCTGCAAAAGCAGAGCTTTGTGGTGGATATCACGCGGGATAGGGAAGTGTGGAACCAGGCAGTTGCTGCCTACAGTTCCAAAGAGTTGCAGACCTATACCGGCGATAGCATATCGCCCTTAGCGGCCCCTGGTACGGTTAAAGAAGTGGAAATGGCGAGCACCTTTTACTATACGGGAGAGATGGCTCCTGCCTTTCAACCCTTTAGTGATGGAACCCAGTTGGATCGTCGCTTTCACCATCCCTTGCGCTACAGCTATCGCCTTGAGCTCGATGCCGATGGCCATATCATAGGCGGCAGCTGGCTCTCGGATCAACGGCCCGACTTCCTGTGGGGGGCGGCTAATTTTGTCTTTAGCCCTGCTTTTACAGATTTGAAGAAATTGTACTACGCAGCGATCCGAAGACCTTGACGAACCGATTCTGACGAAATGAGGGCGTTTGCTTTACAGCAAGCGCCTTCTTTATTGCTAGGGTTCACCGACTCAGCAGAAATTACTGTCTTTAGGAGCTAGATTCCTTCTCCAAGAAAAGTATGTAAAAATAATAAGAACGGCACCAGCCAAGATTTCGGCATGACGCTTTGAAGGTCCTCTATCCTGAAGATTGAGCAAATCAAGTTAGGGTGTATGAATGCTGCTTGAATTGAGTGGATATAGGGTTA
>JBGSRE010000427.1:0-5046 GCA_041737755.1 Oligoflexus sp. | reverse complement strand
TACTGGTGGGGCCTTTATCCAGAATAACTCCGCTGGCGGTAATCAGCCGATATCCAAACATTCCATTCGGCAGTTGGAAAATGACTTCGCCGCCGTCATGCTGGAAGGCTTTGGTTGAGTTCAAAGCTACCGGCCCCAGTGGATTGGCAAAAATATTTTCAATTTGATCCAAGCGGGCAAAGTCATAGCTTAGCCAGTAGCCAAGTCCATTGCGCTGGCTGTGCCTTTCCATAACCCGGTTTTGTGAAGATACCCCAGAGTTCTTAAAGCCCGAGCGAATAACCCGATTGGCCGTAAGGTTCGCCAGTGAATTAACGCCCAACTCGGTTTCCAAAGAAGCTAAATCCGGACCGAGTTGGAGCAGTCTTTCATAGGGAATTGGCAGAGTCGCTGTTGCAATAAACCAGTCGGCCCGAATCAAATAATTATTGGATCCGGTGGCCGTTCGCATGCTCGCATCATTCTGAGCGCTTCGAATGGCGGTAGCATCGGAGACATTGTTTACATACTGCTGAGAAAAGGGATAGAAATCGTTCATAACGCTGTCGAAGACTTGGACGGGAATGCCCATTTCATCAAGCTTTAGTCGATAGACGAGTTTCTTGGCATCGACGGCGACGGGCTTGACTAGCAGGGGCGAACGGGAAAGGCTATTGACCACTTTGAAGAAGGCTTTACGCAAACTTTCCATCGCTGCTTCATTCGCACCAAGATTGTTAGGAACATGCAAACTGAAGTAGCGAACTTGAGTTTGATCGGCAGGGGTGACACTGATCTGGATATCTTTTTGGATCAGATCCAGAACTTGGGCGTCTTTCAGAGCTACGATTTGGACTGTTTTAAGCTGGGCAATCCATTGTTTTATGGTCTCTGCCTCTTCTGCTTTCAAGGCTCCCGATGGTGGCATATTACCCGTCGGAGCAAGTTTGGTGTAGATCAGCGATTTCTCCGGGCTGCCGGCCACGAGATAACGCCCACTGGCCAGCATCGATTCGACATTATCGAGGCTACCAAAGTTGCCTTGAATGTTTGTTGCGCTGTGACAGCTTACGCAGGATTTGTTCAGAATGGCCAAGGCTTCACCTTGAAGATCAACTGGAGTTGCCGGTACTGTCGTCTCTATTGCCGGCTTTACTTCTGTGGTTGAAACAGGACTTGGGGCGGGTACAGCATCTTCAGAACGCACGCGAGAAAGGACTGGAATGGATGGGCCAGAAGAGCAAGCATTGAGAGTTGAAAGCAGGACGACCCATAAATGTAGAAACATAATTGGTACTGATTTCATTGTCTCGCCCCTCGTCATTCAGTTGAGAATAATCCCCGTAAAACCTTACCGTAGCTGATATGCAAATAGTCCTCGGATAAGCTTGGTAAAACTTGAGAAATGAATAAAAAAAGCAATGAAAACATTGCTATGTAGCCATGCTTCGATTGGCAATATTGCAAAAATATAATTTTCTTTAGGTATTTGGAAGTGATTTGCAGATCACTTTACGCCAAGCGATAGCATGGGCTGCCAAGCCAAGAGCAAGCTCTGCGATGCCGACTCATTGTATGCAAATAAGAGAGTACTACCCCTCGAATTACCTAGATAATAGTTGAGTATATTCAATTAAATACAAATTTTTCTTATGTGCGGAATAGATCGGTCCGATATATCAGAAACGAAAGTTAAAAATCAGGAAAGACAGCAAGACGGGGAAGTTTAAGAGTAAGTCTTTCCCTTATTTTAGAGAAGAGCGTGCTGCTTATGTCCCATTCCAAACTCATTGTTGCTTTTGCTAGCCGAGTTCCGGTGAGTCGATTTCTCGACTATCGAGAATATTTGCAGGCTGTCTTTGAAACGATCAAACAGGAAATGGGTCGCTATTCTTATCTCGACTTTTCGGAAGACATGGGCTTTTCAAAGACCAATGTTATCCATCTCATCATCAAAGGGAAACGGCCTCTCACTGGTAAAGCTGCAGTGAAAGTGATCGACATCCTTCAACTCCATGGCAAAGAGAAGAAATACTTCGAAGATCTCGTAGCCTATCAAAATAGCCGGGATTCGATAGTTCGAGAGAAACTTTTTCAGGGCCTTTTGGAGATTAAAACCAAGGAAGTAAAAGCCGAAGAAAGTCTGCTTTCTCAACTGGAATTCTTTTCTGAGTGGTTTCATAGCGCGATCTATGAGCTGAGCTTCACTGCGAGCTTCAGTGCCGATCCCAAGCAATTGGCAGGCGCTCTGAATCCTCGAATCAGGCCAGAACAGGCGCGCAAGAGTTTGGAGCTTTTAGTGCGTCTCGGTCTGCTCGTCCTGCAAGAAGACACGGGCCATTACCTTCCCACCCAAAAGCGTCTGAGCACCGGCGATGAGATTGCCTCCATGGCCATTACTCGATACCACCAAAAAATGATCGAGCTGGGTAAAGAATCTATAACGGCAGTTCAGTCCTCTTCACGGGATGTGAGCTCGATCTCCATTGCTATTCCGTTAAATCTGCTGCCCGAGCTTAAGAAAGAGATCAGCATTTTCCGGAAAAAACTGCTAGAAATAGCCGAAAAAGCCGGCGATCCAGAGGTCGTCTATCAGACCAATATCCAGCTTTTTCCACTGAGCCGGAACAAAGGAGCCAAGTCATGCGACTCTTGAGACTCAACAAGCGAATGCAGTCTTTTCTTGTTCGCTTTACCTTCATGGCTCTTTCGATCTCTTGGGTATTAGGCTGTGGCATAGAGGTGGGCAATCCTACCGAACCGACACCTATGCAACCCAAAAATTCGGGAAGTGGTCCTGGCTCACCTGCGTCCGGCGAACCCATCCGCGTGGATGTGAACTATTTAGTTGAAAATCAGTATGATGAAGCCATCACAACTGCATTGGAAAATTCGGCAGTTGGAGAAATCGGTACTGCTCTTGGACTTTTGCCGAGCACTAACAGCCGCAGCTGTGCCGAGCAAATGGATGGTTCGTTGAGTTTGAATCTTCAGGAAACTCACAGTGACACTCGCTCATCGGGTTCTACTGCGAGTGCTCATGTGATGAGCGAGAGCTATAGTCGAGTCTTCAGTTCTAAGTTGCAAAGTCTTGGTGCGACATTGGTCTGTACCCCTAACAAAAGCTCTCCCAGTATCGACTGGTCGCTCATCAAAGATCTCAAGGTTGATGGGACGCTGCAGCGAACCAACACGCGCAGTATCACTGACAAGGCTTCGTCAAAAATCCTGCGTGCGAGCAGTGTCAAGTCATTTGGAACTCATCAGAGTTCAGTGCAGACCCTTCAATACAGTCCGTCAACGGGTCTTATTCTGCAAAGGATTTTGGGCTTTGAAACGGAGCTGGAAGTGTCAGCTAAGCCCGCCGATGCTGTAGCCGAAATTATCGAAACTCGTTTGCAGACCCTGGCGAATGAGCCCATGGTGATTGAGGAAACTTATACTGCCAATCTGAAACTTAAAACTATGAAAATTGTCTCAGGTTCGGTTTCTTCGACCAAAAGTAAGGATGGGCTGCTCGTGATCCTTCGCTATGAAAATGTTGTGATCGATGCGCAGAGCAGCTGTCGCCCGGTTTCGGGAGAACTGAAGGGTGAGATTTACACAGCCAACGATCCAGCAAATGCCATGAACAGCTTCAAGATCGACTTCCTAGGTTCTGAAAACTCTATCGTCTACAAGGACGGCAGTACATCACCTTTGGAGTTTGAAAGCTGTCGCATCGACTCGAGTAAGGACTCCGAGGAAGAAAAAGATGATAGGGAAGACGATGGCTAAGGTGGATGGGGCCTTGATTGAGCGAGCATGACTGCTCAGTCGATTTTGGGCCCGTCGGTTCACAGACCATGCCTTCCTCAGTGGGACTTTTCAGTGGCTCGAAATTCCTGGCGCCTGATAAAGGATTTTACCAGCCACAGCTGTCATAAGAACTTTGTCGTGCACAAGTTCTTTGGCTCGTCCGGCTTCGACCAGTTTTTTTATATCCTGATCCAGAACGACAAAGTCAGCGTATTTACCAACCGTCAAAGTACCGAGCTTGTCTTCCCAAAAGGCTGCATAGGCTGCGTTGCTCGTATAGGATTCGATAGCCTCTTCGACTGAAAGATGCTGATCATAGGACCAAGCCTTGGACGGCTTACCTTCCGGTGTTTGCCTTGTAATTGCCGCATAAAGTCCAAGCAGCGGGTTGACGGATTCGACCGGAGCATCGGATCCACTTACCACCAGAGCTTGGCCTTTGCGAATCTTTTGCCATACATAGGCACCCTCGTCCATGCGCGCAGCCCCAATCCGAGTTGGGACCCAGGGAGCATCGGAGGTCAGGTGAGTCGGCTGGATCGAGGCGATAATGCCTAATTTTCCAAACCTGGGAATATCTTGCACATCGAGAATCTGCGCATGTTCGACCCGCAGCCGTAGCTGCTGACCGGGGTGTTCCTTGATCACACGCTCATAAGCATTCAACACGGAACGATTGGCCTTATCGCCGATGGCATGTGTAGCTGTCTGAAAGCCCGCTGCGGCAAAGCGTCGAGTGGCTTGATAAATTTGCTCTTCGCTTAGAATTTCCAGACCGGAATATCCGGGTTGGTCAGTGTAGGGCTCAAGCAGAACCGCCCCTCTCGAACCGAGAGCACCGTCAGCCATAAGTTTGACGGTACGAATTTGCAAATGGTCATTGCCCTTAGTTACGGGACCACTTTTCATATAGCTGTCGAGCAGCTTTTCGTCACTGCCGCTGAGCATGACGTTTAAGCGTAAGGGTAACTCGCCTTGAGCGAGCAATGATTCGTAGATGGCGATCACGCCTGCATCTGTTCCAGCATCGTGAAAACTGGTGATCCCGCTTTCCAGGCAAAGGCGCATGGCGGCCACAATCGCGGCTTTTTGCTGAGCCAGAGACTGCGGCGGGACCAGTTTCTGAACCAGGCCCATGGCTCCATCCAGCAGAATTCCAGTCGGCTCGCCCTGACTATCCCGAATGATTTTTCCGCCGACAGGATCAAGCGTTTTGCTGGAGATTCCAGCAATCTTGAGCGCCAGACTATTCACCCAGACCGCATGCCC
>JBGSRE010000380.1:0-2691 GCA_041737755.1 Oligoflexus sp. | reverse complement strand
CCGTCACGGCAAGGAGGGCAAAGAGAGCTATTCGCTGGGTAAGGTAGAGCCGAACAAAGCTGATGAGCACGATCGCGATGACAAGGTTGAGCCCCATAACAGAGCCCCCGACAATCCAAGAACCTATGGTTGTACTCACTGCAGTTAGACTCAGGCCAAGACTCAGCTTTCGACTATGCTCCACAGCGGCATCATCAGTTATTCGGGATAGACTGAGGAAAAGTCCGCAGGAGATCAATTGGAGGGGGATATTTATCAGCAGAAAGATATCATAAACTGCGACATTGGCTCCGACGGGCAGAATTGCCCGGCTCATAAGATTAAAGCAGACAAAGGCTAGGCACAACCAACCGGCATAGCTGGCCATTCGCTTTAGCGAAGTCGCTGAAACGGGTTCAGGAACTTTGATTTGGCCCCAGATCAAACGCCACATGAGTTTTTTACCAAATTCTTAAAAGTGTTCCTCTAGAGTGTACCCCAAATCCAGTCCTGGTAGAAGATTGGCCTGGAATGGGGCGATTGAATCACTGGCAAGAATCGAAGTAAAAGGCTGCGAAAACTCTTTCATGGTCTAAGGGAACCTAAGATAGACAAAGGATCGAGGAGCATTTTTCATCGAGTACCACTGGTCATGACTTTATTTCCTGCGATATTTTTGGCAAACGGCCGATGGTGAAAGCCGAAGGAGAATCCAAACAAAGTGAATGGAAGATTAATTCTGCCGTTAATTCGAAGAATACCGTTTTAAGGCGTTGCGCGCCAAACCAAAGTCTGGGTTTAATTCCACAGATTTCTTCAGGTATTTGACAGCATTAAAAAGATCATAGATCTCAGCGTAAGCTTCGCCCAAATGGTAGTAGATTTCGAAGGACTGGCTCTGATCTTCCAGTAGACTCAGCATGGATAAATACATATCGATCATTCGCAGGTGGGAATTGCGATCGGCAAAAACATTTCCCTCCACTTTTAAAACGCGGACGATCCCCTTGCTATCGTGGGAATCTTTGAGGAATCTCATTGCAGCTTGAAAGTTTCCTTCCTGGATAGCAATACGGGCCAAGATTTCGTTAGCATCCTGCCTTTTATAATCGAGAAAGCGTAAGCGTGCCATCGCTGATTGGGCTTCTTTAAATTTCCTGATTTCAAAATTTGAAAGTCCAGCATTGGCGAGGATTTCGATGTTCAGTGGACTTAGTTTTTGCAACTTGTCTAAAAGCTCGGCCGCTTGGGCGAAATCCCCTTCACTCATCAGAATCTGGGCAAGCTTGTGGGTGGCTACGTAGGAATCCGGATAGGAGGTCTGAGCCTTTTCATAAAACTTGCGCGCTTCAGCATTGCGACCCATTTTGATTTCGATATCACCCAAGAGTAGCAAGGTCTTTTCGTGCAATTTGTGGGTTTTTAAAAGCTTGACGGCCAAATCATAAGCCATTTCTAGCAGTCCACTTTGCAAGGCGGCATGGGCTTCCCGGTAGTCTTTTTCAAAGGCGGAAAGATGCTGTTCTTCCTGCCACAGGCTCGCCAGCTTTTGGTTGATGTGATCACTATGAAAAGGTTTCTGCACAGCATACTTGATATTGTTTTCAGCAAGCACGACCAAGACATCATGATCAATTTGATTCACCAGCAAAATATGCGGTTCCAAACCATAGTTGCCGGTGGAACGTAGCGATTGAATCATGGTCAGTCCGCTCATGTCCGGAAAATCATGATAGGTGATGAATAATTGAAACTGCTGTCTTTTGGCCTCTTCAAAAGTGGTCCGCGGACAGTCGAAGTGAGCTGATTTCTCAAAACCGCAATTGCGTGATACATGATGAAGCATAGCGGCTTCGTCTTTACCTTGTGCTGTGATAGCAATACGGACATCCTTTCCGTTTGGCTGAGCCATCGCATGATTCCCTTCTTCATGAAAGTTATTGTGTTGATATTTATAGTTCAATGGATCACTTCGTTTTAGCAATCATTATTTCGTACAAATTGCTGCTTATTGAGTCGAAGGGACTTGCTTCTAGCGCCCATTCTCGTCGGCTGCGGCCGGGACCAAGGCCTTTCTTTAAGGCTCTTTGCTGAAAGTTTCTCAGAATGATTTGGTCTATGATATCATGACACTGTGCACGCGGAATCCACTCCATCCTGAGCCGAGCAGGAGACTCCACTTTCGTTTTGGAATGGACGGGATGAGCAAGAATTACCGATCTGGGATAAGGGAATTTATGCGAAAAAGAAGCCTTGTCGTTATTGGTTTGATGCTCATTTTTTCTGGCTTTTTAGTTTTCGAATACCGACAGCATCGAAGCTCATTCTTGGCATTTTCGGCTGGCACTGGCAAATCTGTTGAATTTAGCTTTAGCCAAGATTCGGTGGCTGCGGATCAGATTATTCGAGGCCAGCCCATTATTCGTTCGCTTGAATTCAGCCGCGCGCTGCATGACAAGGCCACCAGTGGTCTTTGGGAGTGTATCGGACCGGCTGAATTTGTTTGGCATTATGGGTTGGATGAAAGTGTTTATATCCTGGAAGGCGAGGCAGAAATCACTTATCAGGGACGAACATTTGTCCTCAAAGCCCATCAGGGCACGAATTTTCTGGCTGGAACCTCGGCTGTTTGGAAAGTAAATGATCGAGTGAGGAAGACTTGGTCTCTTTCCGAGCCGGGGCGGATATCACGCTGGTTTCGTCGTCTCAGGG
>JBGSRE010000385.1:0-12562 GCA_041737755.1 Oligoflexus sp. | reverse complement strand
AAGAGGAAAGCTCCGCTCATGGCGGCCAGAATCAGCAGCAGCAAGGGGTGTTCCCGCCAGCTTTCTATTAAAATAACGGGTAACCATAGCGCCGTGCGGGTCAGCGCCCGAAGGCTAGGGGATTCAGCAATGTAAGCAGCTACTGGCGGACTCAGTTGATAGTAGGCTTTAACAAAGGATCGACCGCTGTCGCTCACGAGCAGGATATGATCACGAAACCAACGCAGTGTCTCGAGATGGGGATCGAGGGGCGAGCCATAGGCCGCAGTGGCGATAAAACAGCGGGGATCTTTCAGCGTGGGTTCCGCGCCTCCGCTCAGTTCGGAAAGAGTCACGGCATCCGAAGGGCTGCCTATATAGCAGGATTGCTTGAGTCCGTCCGGTTGATACTGGAGAATAACAGCATAGCGAATGTCTTTGGAAAGTCCTGAAATTTGCACACTGTTACTGGACCCTGATTCTACAACGTCGATTCCGGCAGCTTTGAGATTTTCACCCTGCAAATAATGGGTGCTATCACCAATAGCAGCGCCGCCGTTATCAATACACTCGAGCTTGCAAGTCGTGTCACTCGTCTCAGTTACGACACAGGAATTCGGATTATTCACTTCAGCACTTGGATCATCTTTGTTGTAAGTTTGGATGGGAATTTTTCGAGCATCCCAATCGTCAAAGGCTAGAGCAAAACCCAGGACCCCATCGGGACTGGCTTTTTCGCTATTGGCCAAGACCACTTGATTTTCCTTCGTCCAACTCGCCGATAAAGTTCCCTTGGAACTCCTGAGTAAAACATCTTTCGGAATATCGTTGACGGCAACTGCGATGGTGGCCTTGGCATCGAGATCTTTGGCATTGCTGGAATTCGCTGTTCGGCCAGCCTGGAGCCTAAGAGAAATAGCGGTATTGAGCGTAAATGGCTTGGTGCTATCAGCCCTAATTTCGATCACAGCTGTCAGTTTACGAATATTGATATCATCACCCTGAGTGACGAACTGAGTCGAGCCATCGATAAAGCTGGCATTATAGAGATCAGAAAATTGTCCCGGCGTATTGGGTGTCGCATCCAGATTCGTATTGTTCGTATAGCGGACCTTCGCTTGACCTTCGGTACATTTTTTATCGGTAGCCGCTGCATCAAAGATACAGATATCAAGAAACTTGGTGAGCATATCGACGCCGTCGCTGCCATTGAAACCTCTGATTTCAAAGGTTGTATAATCCGGAGCATCCAACGACAGAACGCTGAAACTAATCCGAATGCGGGTATTACTGTCCCCGCGCTGCAACACCGCCTTCAGTTCTGAAAGATCCTGCGCAGCTGCATGTCCTGACCAGAGTGTGAGTATGAAACCGCAGAGAATGAGGAATTTTCCAAGCACTTTTGTGATCTCTCTCAAGGTTGAAGGGAACTTCAGTAAGCTTCCGGAGATGGCCGTTGATGCCAGTCCCCGCATCATCTCTAGGAAGGCCTTCATCTGTCAAGCTTGGAGGGGTCACGAAAGCAGTTAAAAAAATCAACAAAGACTTGCTGCCAGCTCATCGGAGCCTATGGCATCAAGTCTTCGTTAGGCCGGTCGTATTATGCTTTGCGATATTTGGGGAGCTGGAGTCGCGGGGTCAGACGGGTCAGATCAAACTCGAGTCCATCGTAAGCCAGTTGGATGCGAGGTCCTTCCGGCTGACCGAGGCTATTCCACAGATCTTTATGGAATTCCAACTGCTTTTGGCTGTGATTTAAGGCCTGCTGAAGCATTCGCTCTTCTTTGCCTTCGGTGGCCCTGGGATCGTGATGGGTCATGATGATATTGCGAATCCCTTCGCGCATCGCCAGATCCACGCCAATGGGAGGGCTGCAGTGTCCCCAATCGTAGCGGCTGGCCAGCTCGTCCATTTCGTATTGGCCATCAAAGACCAGAAGATCGAGGTCCTGATAGTAAGGCAAATCCTTGCCTAAAGCTTCGGGTGTCAGACGTTTGTATTCGCCATCCACACCGATGATCAGCGAGCAGCCACCGGCATCGAAGCGGTACCCAAAGGAGCCGCCTGGGTGATCCAAAGCAAAGGGAGAGACGGTCAAATCATCGAAACTCAGCTTTTCGTAAAGCTTGATTTTCCGAAACTCAACCTGAGCCCCTAATTCTTCCCATTTGACGGGAAAGTTGATGCCATTGAACTGGATTTTGATGAATTCGGGAGCATGGGGATGAACATGATAGATAACGAGTTTGCTGCCTGGGATGTAGATGGGCACAAAAAAGGGCAAGCCCATGATGTGATCCCAGTGCAGATGCGTCATAAACACCGTAAACTCGGTGCGGCCTTGGGCCATCACCTCCGCCGAAGCGTCCGCGAACCCGGTGCCCATATCGACAAAGAAGCGATGATTTTTGAAGATAATTTCATTACACGTGGTGTTGCCGCCGTAGACCAGGGGGCGACCAAGATCCCCATCACGAAGTGCATTGCGGAATTCACTGATCGTGCTAAGACCAGCTTTTTCAGCGCGCTTGGCGTAGGTATCGACGAGATTGACGAATGTATCATGAGTTATCGCGCGCGGCAGAGAGCCGCGGGTACCCCACATGCGTAGCTTCACGGATATCCCCGAGTAAAGGTTCCTTGAACTTAATCTTATCAAACTGGCTTGGACTGCGCTACATGTTGGAATTCTGACGCTTGGGCTGGGTATTTAGCCTCCGCAAGCCCAAGCAATCCGTTGTTTTGGCTTGGAAAGACCCAAATGCGGATTGAAATGACCAGACCGGGACATTTGCTCTAGAAAGTCGAACCGATCTTTGTTATAGCATGGTTCCTTAACCGGCGAGACACAGCTCGATCTTCTCCTATCGGCCTGTGCAGGAACAAGTTTATCGGAGAATGGAGTAGGAATGCTGACCTTACGTTTACAGCGACATGGCGCAAAAAATCGTCCTTTCTACCATATCGTCGCCACTGATTCGCGGAATGCTCGCGACGGTCGCTTCATTGAAAAATTGGGATACTATGACCCAAGCCGTGATCCTTCAGTCATGGAAGTGAATACAGAGCGTTTGACTTACTGGTACGGCCGTGGCGCAAATGTTTCGGAAGCTGTGGCTTCCATTCTGCGTCAGAAGAAGGTCGTTCTTGAGCGCGCCAAGACTCACAAACAAGCCTAAGCTTTTTTGTGAAGAATCCTTGGATTCAAATCGGCATCGTCGGCAGGCCTCAAGGCCTCCGCGGTGCTTTTTTTGTTGCACAACGCGATGAAGATCTGCCTCGTGGATTGAAAAAGATCCGGATTGGTCCTCTGCCTGAAAAGGCTCAGGTGCTGACCATCGTCGAGACTCGGCGATCAGCCAACCGGCCCGTCTTGCAGTGTCTGGAACTCAGCACGCGCGAGGCGGCGGAAGCCTTGAAAATGCAGCCTATCTGGTGTGATCGAGCCCTGGTTCCTCTGGAAGAAACGACCGAATATCTCTGGTCGGACCTGGTGGGAAAATCAGTAGTGGATGCCAACGGGCAGCCCTTTGGCACAATCACGGCTGTTGGCAACTTCGGTGCGAGTGATGTCGTGCGGGTCGATGCCGTCGATGGCCAGTGGACGGAAATCCCCTTCGTTTCAGCCTACTTTGATATGAATTTTAAAAGTGGCAATCAAGAGCTTCAGTTGCTTGTGACTGCGGATACCTTTGAAGATACGTGGAATAAAGCGTGAGCCGAAGTTTTTCCTTCATAAGCATTCATCCCAGTTTTATCGAAGCCTATTTTCGTTTTGGTGTATTCAAAGCCGCCACTCGTCTTGACCTGCTTATGCATTCCATCAATCTGCGAGAGTATGCCGTCGACAA
Organism: Oligoflexus sp.; assembly: GCA_041737755.1. Taxonomy (GTDB): domain Bacteria; phylum Bdellovibrionota_B; class Oligoflexia; order Oligoflexales; family Oligoflexaceae; genus Oligoflexus. The sequence goes on along the minus strand of JBGSRE010000385.1, from coordinate 8,732 downwards.
GCATGGTTCTATCGATGACAGTCCCTTTGGTGGCGGCGATGGGATGGTGATGCGCGTCGAGCCTTTGGTGGCTGCAGTGCGGGCTCTGCCAAGGTCCGGGCGGGTTATTTACACCAGTCCAAGCGGCCGGCTTTGGCAGCAGAAGGATGCGGAACATTACGCGGCTCTGGATCAGGATCTTATTTTTATTTCTGGACGATTTGCTGGGATTGATCAACGCTTTGTCGATCAGTATGTGGACGATGAAGTCTCGATCGGAGATTTTGTGGTGTCCGGTGGCGAATTGCCGAGTCTTTTGATTGCCGATTCCATATTGCGGCAAATTCCGGGTGTGCTCGGCAACGAACGCAGCGCGCCGGATGATTCGTTCGGCAGCGGCATGCGGGGAATGCTGGAATATCCTCTTTACACCCGGCCTTTGGAGTATGAAGCTCACAAAGTTCCGGAAGTGCTCATGTCCGGCGATCATAAGAAAATCAAGGCCTGGCGTGAGCAGGAAGCTCTGGCTAAAACCCACCGATTGCGACCGGATCTTTTGCAAAAAATCCCGCCTCGCTAGTCATCAAGCTGCTGACGAGCAGCTATACTTTTTGGGCCTTCATAAGGCGTTGCCATATCAAATCCAATCGCGCCAGAGGCAGTTTCTTGCGCAGCAGAATGGCTTCGAATTTTTTTCGAATCGTCTCATCCTTTTGAGCATCCACGGGCGCCAGCAGAAGAGGAACCTCCATGGCGCTTTGCATCGGTTCGAGCAGGACTTTTTTCAAAGCTTGGCTCAGGACCTGATCGGGTAGAATTACGCCCATGCGGCTCAAACGCTGCAATGCTGGTTCCGGGATACGATGGAACAGGCGATCGAGTGGCTGGGATGAGCCATGATACTGAGCCGAGAGAAAGGCTTGCCAGAGTTGCCATCTCATATCAAAAGACAGGTTTTTCGTTTCGGAAAAGCGAAACCAAGCCAAGGGAGGCAGCCTGCGCCGCAGACGGAAAGGGACTCGATAGGTAGCCGATACAGCAGGGGAATCGGAACTTATCCCCAAGTTTTTCCACAGGTAGAGTTCGAGGTTATTTTCAAAACGGAGATCATCGATCCGCTCTTCGAGTGATTGGAGAGTCGGCATCGCGAGCAGAGGATTGGCTAAATCATCCAACTCCGCATAGCGATCCAAAAGCCCGAGCGATTCAAGGCCGGACTGTTCAATGGCTTTGACCCAGTAGTTCAGGTCCAATCGAGCTTCTCGCTCATGAAAAAATGCATCCACCAATCGAGAAGGTTCTTGAATAATGGAGCGCATGGCCACTAGGCGTTCCTGCATCGCCGGCAGTTTTTGGCCGAAAAGCTCCAGCAGCTGGCGCGTGTCCTTGAGATCCTGAGACTCATAGGCTGATAGGCCCAGGAGGGCAAAGACCCGCTTAACTTGAAACATCCACTGTCTGGAGCGACTGTTATAAACCATGATTCGCATCGTGCCGCCGGGAGCTAGAACTTGGGCTAGAGTGCGAAGACCGGCTGCAGGATTGGCCAAATGATGCAAGACTCCGTAGGCATCGATATGCAGGTAAGGTCCGATCAGCGGCGTGTCTGGATTTTCCAGGTTCATCTGCAGCAGCTGCATGGGCCGTAGCATCATCCAGCTGCGGATGCGAGCTTTCTCTAGACTGCGGGAAGAAAGGTCAATGCCGGTGATAGCATGAGCCCTTGGCTCCCATCGACCGATGATAGAGCTTTGCACATCGCCGCAGCCGGCGATCAGTATTTGTGGACGACTTTTGCTGGCAACGGCAAGCTCTCTGGTTTGACGCAGCAGCTGACGGGCAAAGAGAGAGCTGCAGTTATAAGCCTCCTGCCAGCGGAGAGGTAGGAAAAGATGGTAATCCGGATACGGAAACGCTTCATACATACTCTGGACAGAAGAACTGATGCTGCGGATCGATTCATCCATCGCCTCGGCCACTCCCTTTATTCTTCGAGCAAGACCCTTGACATCAAACGGGCCTGGCCACCGGTGGTGATCATCAAAGGATAGGGCCTGAGGAACACATGATCCTTGGCAAAGCGTCCCGCTCCATAAATGCTCGGAAAGCGAGCCCCTTCAAAGGTTTTTTGCAGAGCTTGAGTTTGCGGGGACTTGGCCAAAAGAAAAGCCTGGAGAGCCGCGCGCACCGCATCGTAACCGAGGGCCGCGAGCACGTCCGGTTTTTGGCCAAAATTGCTTTCATAATCGGTGACAAAACTTTGCACACCGGCCAGAGGATCGTTGTTGTGAAAATAGGCAAAATAATACTGACTGCCGAGCTCTTCATTGAGTCGATAGAGATCCTCATGATCCCAGCCATCGCTGCCGAGAAAGGTCGCTTTGATACCGGCCTTGCGGGCTTCACTCAGCACATTGCCGATGCCGCGATAGGATCCTGGATAGATGACGATATTGGGTTGCGCGGCAGCTATTTTGTCCAAAACCTCTCGAAGATTGTTACCATCACTGCTCCACTGACCCAGCATCTGACCACCGCCTTGGGTAAAGGCATCACTGAAGCCTTTACCGATCGCTTCGCTATCGGGATTTCTGCTGTCGATAAAAAGGGCTGCACGATCTCGACGCAAAGATTTTAGAGCAAATTGAGCCAAGATTTGGCCTTGCCGTCGGTCGGTGCTGCTCATCGAATAGACAAAGGGATGGGAGATCACGTCTTCATCTGTCCCGCGTGGCAAAATCAGTATCGTTTCCGTTTTACTGCTCACGGATGAAATACTTTGGTTGGCAACATTACTCAGCGAGCCGATCAGAATGTTGGCTTTCTGCTGGGTCACGAGTCGCATGGCGACCTTTTCAGCTTCGCTGGCCAAACCATGGTCATCAGCAGCCACCAGGGCCACCTGATCGCCGAGTTTGGGGTTTTCTGCGCGAAACTGCATTAAACCCAGTTTGACTCCCTGTGAAAGTGAATTACCAAAGGGTGCCAGTGGTCCGCTGCGCGGATGAATGAACCCAATACGATAAATCACACGATCCTTGGCCGGCTTGGCCATCAGGCTCTGTGGCGAATAGAACGAGAAAAAAACGCTGATGAAAATCACCAAATATTGAGATGGATTCCAGACTTTCACAAAGATTCCTTTTCTGGCAACGTGATCCCTTGCATCAATGCAGAGATGCCAAGGCTACTCGCAATCCAAAGTGGGGAAAAGCTGCAATTTACTGTGCAGATTCATTATATGTCAAATGGATGCAAAAGAGGATCGCATGACTCAAAGTTACGGGGAGTCCGCAGAACCCTGGAGACAGCGCTGGTTGAACGGACAAACAGGTTGGGACCATGGCCAAGAGCATGCCGTGCTGAATCGATTGCTGCAGCATGCGATGCGTGAAGGCCCCTTGCAACCGAGCGCGAGTATTTTTTCAGCGGGATGTGGCCGGGCCCATAACGAAGCCTGGTTGGCACGTCAGGGTTTTAAGGTCGATGCTTCGGATATAGTCGAGGAAGCCATAGCGGGAGCTCGGGCACTCTATGAGCATCAAAAAGGACTTCGCCTGTTTGTGGCCGATGCCTTTGCGCCGAATGACGGCTCCAAAATTTATGATGCCGTTTTTGATCGAGCCATGCTCTGTGCTGTCAATCCTATGCATCGAGCGGCCTATGTGCAAAGAATGCAGGAAAAGCTGCCAATCGGTGGGATCTTTATGAGCATTCTGTTTCGCAAGGTCCGATCCCCGGAAGGACCACCTTTTGCCGTCGATGAGGCCGAAGCCCTGCGCCTCTTGGAAGATGATTTTGATCTGTGCCATGCCAGCAGTTGTCCTCCACCGGAACATACTCACAATGTCTTGGAAGAGTGGCTTTGTGTGTGGCGCAAACGAGCGAAGGACACGTGATGGAGCCGTCCCCTATGTCCACAAAAAATCAAAAAGTGGAACAGATCGCCGCTCTTGCGGCAGCCTTGATGCAGCATAAACGGCTTTATTATAGCGGTAAACCCGTCATCAGCGATGCGGAATATGATCGAATCGAAGAGCAACTCCGGGCGCTGGATCCCGACCATCCGGCCTTGCAAGCGGTCGGCTTGGATCCAAGCAGCAGCGGCCCGCGTCGCCAGTCCCATGATATTCCCATGCTCTCGCTGAATAAAACCTACAAGGAGGACGATTTGATCGCCTGGATGGACCAGGAGGCTATTGTCGGCACCCCGAAAGTCGATGGCAACAGCCTGAGTTTGATCTATCGTCAGGGAGTTCTCAGCCTAGCGAAAACGCGAGGCGACGGTCGGGTGGGTGAAGACGTAACGGATAAAGTGCGGTGGATTCCCGATTGCTTGAAAAAGCTGAACCAAGCTGTCGATCTTGAGGTTCGCGGCGAAGTCTATTGCACGACCCACCAGTTTGCAGCTCTGGTGGAAGATATGCTGGAACGCAATCTGGAGCGGCCGAACAATCCTCGCAATATTGTTGCCGGCTTGCTCGGTCGTAAACTGCACATCGACCTATGCCGGCACTTCAATTTCTTTGCTTTTGAAGCCTTGGGTCCTGGAGTGGAAGCCTGTGCTACCGAAATGGAAAAATTTGATTGGCTAGAAAAGCAGGGTTTTCGCCTTCCTTCGCATCGACTTTTGCAAAAAGGCGAAGAGATTTTGAGCTATCTTGAAGAAGTCAAACAATGGATGGGAGCAGGCGAAATTGCCTATGATGGTGCGGTTTTTTCCTATAACAATCTGAGTTTGCATCAGCAATTGGGGAGCACCGGTCATCATCCCCGGTATAAATTATCCTTCAAATGGCAAGGCCAAACCGCAACGGCAGTGCTTAAAAAAATTGAATGGGCGACATCGCGATTGGGTATTGTCACGCCTGTTGCTGTCATCGAACCGGTGAATCTCAGTGGGGCCAAAATCACCAATGTGACCCTGCACAATGCTGAGCATGTCAAAGCCTATAATTTAAAGGCCGGCGACCATATTGAAATCGTCCGTTCCGGGGAAGTCATTCCCAAATTTTTGCAAGTCATGGAATCACAAGAAGGCGACTTCCAATGGCCTCTGGTCTGTCCATCTTGCAAGCATAAGCTAGAATTTGATGACGTTCGGCTCAAATGTCCTAACCAGGACGATTGTCCAGCCCAGAAGGCCGGCTTTATTTTAAATTGGATTCGGGCAGCTGAAATCGATGATTTGAGTGAGAAGCGTTTGGAACAGCTTCTGCAATCCGGGTTAGTGGAGCATGTCGCGGACCTTTACCGGCTCAAAGAAGATGAGTTCTTAAAGTTACCCGCCACCAAAGAAAAGATGGCAGCCAAACTTTACAAGAATATCCAAGCCAGCCGTCAGCTGCCATTGGCGAAGTTTCTCAATGGACTAGGCATTGAGGGTGCTGGCATGCGGACTTGGGAAAAGCTTCTGGAACATTATCCCAATCTCGAAGCGATCCGCAAGATGACTGCCGAAGAACTGATCGAAATCGAAGGTTTCGCTGAAAAATCGGCTCAGCAGATCGTGCAGGGCTTGCAAGCAAAGAACGCCATCATCAATCGTCTTTTGCAAGTGGGTGTGGAGCCTTTGACCCCCAAACGCAAGCATGCACCGGGGAGTGGGCCACTTGCCGGTCAGCAGTTTGTCATGACCGGATCGCTCTCCCGGCCGCGCGATGAAATTGAAAAAGCAATCCGTGAAGCCGGTGGTAAATGTGGATCGAGCGTATCGAAAAACACCACGGCATTGGTAACCAATGATGAGGATACGGGATCATCAAAAATGAAAAAAGCCAAAGAGCTGGGCGTTCCCATTTGGAGTGAGACGCAGCTCATGGCATTGATGGAAGGACAGTGAAGAGCCATGGCAAGGACCGTTGGATTTCAAGGTATGTCCGGTGCTTACAGTGAACTAGCAATCCTGCAGTATTTCGGCAAAAAGGCCGCGATTCGATTGAAGCCCTTGCCTGCATTTGAGATGGTCTTTACCGAGCTCGCCAAAGGTCGCATCACCGATGCGCTACTGCCCGTGGAAAATTCACTAGCCGGTACCATTCATGAGAACTTTGATCATCTGGCCCGCTTTCCCGTGCAGATTGCAGGGGAAGCGATTCTAAGGATTCAACATTGCCTGTTGATTCCACCTGGGACCAAGGCATCGGCTGTCAAAACTGTGATTTCCCATCCTCAGGCTTTGGCTCAATGCGCTCATTATCTTAAGGAGCGGGGTCTTACAGCTCAGTCTTTTTTCGATACCGCTGGCGCTGCGGAATATCTTGCCAAACATAAGCCGGTGGCAACTGCCGCCATTGCCAGCACCCAGGCTGCCAAGCTCTATGGTTTAAAAGTTATGGCTCGTGATATTGCCGATCGTGGCGAAAACTACACGCGATTTTTGCATATCCAGAAATTGCAAAAGAAAGCCCAAAAATCGCCAGAAAAGCCGGGACGAGTGTTCAGTCTCCTCCTCCTTTATTCGGGCGAAGGTTTTGCTCGCATTGGGCCACTTTGCGGCATTCTGCAAAGCCTTGGCATCGAGTTGGTCCACTGCGAAGCCCGACCGACCAAAGACGCCGCCTGGACTTACTACTACTTTCTGGAGCTTGCTGCTGGACCCGAACATCCCGCCTGGGACTTGGCTATCAAGACCTTGGCTGGCATGACGAGAACCTTAAAAGTGCTTGGCAGCTATTCATCGCAGCGCTAGTTTAAAGAACCCTTTTTCAAAACCGTGGAGTAACCATGAGAATGCAAGCTATCGCACCCTATATTCTGCCTTTGAGCCTGCTTTTGCATGCCTGCGCGACGCCTAGGGTTGGGTCCGAACAGGCTCAGACTAAAAAAATGGAGGAGCATACCGTGACCGGTCAACCTCAACCAGAACTTTGGTTTAAAGGCACACCCGAACAGGCCTTTGCCCAGGCTAAACAACAAAATAAGCTAGTATTTTTGTTTTGGGGAGCGGTTTGGTGCCCGCCTTGCAATGAGCTTAAATCGGAAGTTTTCTCGAAACCGCAATTTGCCGAGCTCATGAAGGATTTCATTCCCCTCTATTTGGATGGAGACACGGAAGCCGCCCAGATATGGGGCGAACGACTTTCTGCCTCTGGCTATCCGACAGTACTGATTCTAACGGGTGAAGGTCGTGAGCTCTATCGTCTGAATACCAGTCTCAACCAGGAGGAGTTTATCGCGGCCGTGAAGCCGGTTCTGCAAAAGAATCAAAATTTCACGGATGCTTTTACTCGGCTCGAGCAGGGTGATGCAAAAGGAGATGATTGGAAAGTCCTTGCCTACACAAGTTGGGATCAGTTGCCAGAAGGTCGCTATACTGCGGAACGTCTGCTCAACGCTGCCAAGCGAGGGGCGGATAAGTGTCCAGCAAATATGCCGAAGGAAAAGGCTATCTTTGCGGCGAATCTCCTGACTCTTGCTGCTATGGGAAAAGATGACAAAGAGCTGGCTAATTCTTTGTCTGATATCAAATCGGAGTCGAGCCGGTACATCGATGCTATCTTTGCCAGCAAGCTAACGATTCAAGCCACCCGGCCCTTTTTGAATAACAATGCAGCATCGACCGTGGCTTTTCTCTTTGAAAAACCCAAGGGCAAGGCCTATGAGGATCTCAAGAAGCGTTGGCTGAAGGCCAGTGCTGACATTGCTGCCAATCCCAGCAATTCTGTGGAAAATCGTCTCGGTGCTTGGAACGCCGCATTGGAATTTCAGAACTCTGAAAATCCCAGTGGCGCAGTTCCTGCAAAACTAAAGGCTGACGTGCAGAAAGCAGCAGCCCAAGCCGATAAAGATGCCAAGTCGGCTTTTGAGAGGCATGCGGTGATCTCCTCGGCAGCCTTTCTTTTACGTCAGGTCAAAGATTTTGATGGAGCTCGTAAGCTTTTGGAAGCGGAAGTCGTAAGGACGACGACGCCTTGGTATTACTACAGCAGTCTTTCAACTTTGGAGCAGGAACTGAAGAATGATAAAGCAGCTCAGGCATGGGCAGCCAAGGCTCGGGAATCAGCGCAGGGGCGGGCGACCAAGATTCAGTGGATTAGCAATGATATTGTGCTCAATGCTCGGATTAAAAACGCCGATCAAAAAGCCTATATGCTCAACCTTACCAAGGAATACTATGAAGTCGCCACCGCCCTTCATGATGGCTTTTCAGGGCGCAACTGGGCGAGAGCAAAAAAAGTAGGAGATGCGCTGAAGGACTGGCAAAAGGATCCAGCCTTTACAGCTGTCTTTGGCGTTTTTGAAAAACGTTGCAATAAGTTGGAAGCGGAAGGTCAGAAAAACTGTCAGAAGCATTTTGCAGCACTGAAAAACTGAGCAGATGGGGGAGATACAATGCGATTCTTAGTGATTGGTGGCGCAGGTTACATCGGGTCTCATTTTGTATGGGAAGCCTTACGGCAGGGGCATAGCTGTGTCGTGTACGATAATTTGGGCCGCGGTCATCGAGCGTCAGTCCCCCGAGAAGTCAAGCTGATCGAAGCCGATCTGCTGGACGGTGACACGCTGAAGGCTACTTTGCAGAATGATGCATTCGATGGTATTTTTCACTTTGCAGCCTTTGCTTTGGTTGGTGAATCGGTCACCGAACCTGATCTCTACTATGAAAATAATGGGGAAGGCGTTCGTCGGCTGCTGAATGCCATGCGAGCGGTAAAATCGCAAGCAGGCCTAGTCTTTTCATCGAGCTGTGCGATATGCACGATCTCGGGTCGCGGCATACTCATAAACAAAGACTATTCGCTGTTTCTTGA
>JBGSRE010000372.1:0-6123 GCA_041737755.1 Oligoflexus sp. | reverse complement strand
CTGTCTTTACCAAAGATGGCGCCATTGACGAACAGGCAACGGGCTTGGAACCTTCGGTAAGTGAGCTGTTTCAAAGAGAAAGCAAAATCGATCTGCGGTCTTTGTTTAACAAAAATAAAGCCGGTAGCCTGCAGTCCATTCGCAGTTTTGGTCAATACAGTGCTCGGATCGTTAGCCAATTTCTCCTGGCCCACCCCGACCACAGCACGATAAATTTCGGATCAGCTCTGCAAATAATGCAAGCCAGTGAGACCACGATCAACCGCTTCGCCGCCGCGCTCAAATCGAAAACACTGGGGGAAGCTGCCAATAGCTTGCGCGCCTTCGACGGGGTCAGCATAAAATTGGTTCAGGCCTTCTATAGAGTCCGAGTCAGCCAGATTTCGCCGATCCTTCGGGAGCAGGGCTTTAAACTTCTGCGCGTCACCAGCCGGGGCATCGAAATCTATCCAACGATGTGTGATTTCGAGAAACGTGCCGTCGATCGATATCGCATTGAAATCGACCAGCAAGGCCCCTTGGCCCAGGAAGGTTTCAACCCAATACGGGTGCAAACTTCGATCATGGCGGCGCAAACCCGTATCGTTGCCCTTGGCTGGATCATCTCAGAGACCATGCTGAATCGAACATTCATTGATGGTGAAGGGGAGCAGCAGGGGAAAGAGGTGGCAGGCGTGTCCAAGCCCTACGGCATGAATCTTGGGACCGATTACAGCACTCAGGCCGATTAAGGGGCCATTGGCCCCTGTGCTGCGCAGCATGGATTACTCATGGCAAGTGATCCCTACTCTCGCCCTTACTTGTGCTGCATGACCCGAGCTTTGAAGCGAAAATCCTCAGCCTCGGGCGCGGCATTGCCAATCGCTTCCAACTGAAACTGGAGCAAAGCGTCATGGGGCTGGGCCCGGAAAAGCAGTTTCAAGCTGGATAAACCTCGCTCCAAATCCCCCGCAACGATGGCCTGCATGGCCTCGTTGTATTGCGCAGTGACCTGAAGCAGGGCCGGCGAGGATTCCGCACGGAGGCCGATCAACTCGTGGATCTCGACGGCTGCTTGCTTACCTTTGACCACGGTCTGATCCACAAATCTTGTGACAAACTCGGAACTCAAACCCGATCGCATGCTCTCCGACAGGAGGATGGCTGTTCCATAGTATTTATTCAAAGCCTCCAATCGGCTGGCTAGGTTCACGGGATCGCCGATAGCCGTGAAACTCATGCGTTCATCTGTGCCGATGTTTCCGACCACGACTTCCCCGCTGTGAAGACCGATGCGAGTCAACAGCGGAGGCAGGCCTCGGGCCACGAGGCGTTGATTCAGCCGGCCTATTTCTTGCTGACAAGCTATCGCCGCTTCACAGGCAAGACGGATGTGATTCGTACAGTCGTGCGGGGCGCCCCACAAAGCCATGACGGAGTCGCCGATAAACTTATCGATCGTACCGCTATGATCCTTGATGACTCGGGTCATAATACCAAGGTATTCCGCCATGCAAGCAGCCAATTCTTCCGACGTCAGCTTTTCGGAAATATTGGTAAAGTCGGCAATATCCGAGAACATGATGGTCACGACTTTCTTTTCGGTGCCGAGTGTCGCCTCTTTGCCCATTGTCAGGAGATCGGCTACCAAATCTGCCGGCACATATTTCTTGAAGGATTTCAGGCCTCGCTTCATGGCGCCCAAGGCCAATCCGAGTTCATCAACTTCGGCAATAATAGACGACAGCTGGGGTCGTTCACCCAGGTCCAAACTCTGGATCTTTCGCACCTCAGTGGTCAGGACAAACATGGATCGGGAGAGTTTAGCCGAAAAATACTGACTCACGAAAAGCACTAAAATTATCGTCAAAAGCGTACAAAAGGCGATAACTTTCGCGAGATCGCTCTCAGCTTTGAGCACAAAGCTAGCATCGACATCCACTCCGACGATGGTGTCAAAGCCCTGGCTTGGATCACCGATGGCGGCATAACCTGATAGAAAGGTCCCCCATTTGTCTTGAGTGAACTCCTGCTCAATGAAAAAGGCCTGCTTACTCTTAAAGTATTGGTGGATGGAGGGCGAAGCATCCTCATACACATCACCCGGTAGGCTGCGGAGCTTGGGATCTGTTTCCGCATCGACGACAAACCTCAGCTTTCCCTCCACTTGCCGCAAGGTATAGACAAAGCGAATCTCTGGGCTGGCTAATTTAATGGTTTGCAGCAGAGCTCTGATGCTTTCATATGGGGCGCTTTTTTCTTGCTCTTCGTCTCGAATAGAATCATGTTCTCGTGGATCGATTAAGCGGGAGCTCAGAACGGCGATGCTCTGTATTTTGGAACGAAGGTTGTCTCGGAAATGACTGCGCGAGACCTCGTAGCTGGCCAGACCCAAAAGCAAAGCAGACAAACCGCCGACAATCGCGAAGGCGCCGCCCATACTAAATTTCAGTGAAAATCTTCTCTTTTTCAACATTCCAATGCCAAAGCCTCGCCTAGTAGAGTCAAGGCTCGATGCCTTTGCAGATATAAGACTTCACTGGCTGCCTATCGGAGCTCCTCAGGCTTTCTTCAATCCTTGCTTCTGCAAGATCTTGAGATACTGCTCAAGATCTACCTTTAGACTTAGTATATTCGTTTCTTATGAAATCTATAGTGAGGAATGGTAGTGGCAAACTCAGGCGTGTTAGAGACCTATGCTATTGCTTAGCGATGACGAGCTCCATGCATCGAGGATAGCCGCGCATTCTCATGCACAGCCTCTGGCAATCAAAAAAGTTTTGCATTGTCTCAAGAGCCTGAACGGCCACGTGCAGTCCGCCGTATCAGGTTTGTCTCAAGTTCAATCATGGACAGGTCTGGTTAAATTCCAGACTTGAATAATCGGTGCCCTGCTGACGAAGGGCCGAGCGAATAAACTGGCCAGAAGCAGTCAGGTCGCTGGCTTGCCAATTACCCTTCGCACTCGCGCTGGGCTTTAAAGCTGCAGAGGTTTCCGCTTTGGTTGTGAGCGACCAATTGGCCCAACTGATCTTTTTCTCGCCCAGGTACTTTATCCATTTTTTTGCCGTACAAAAATCATTGCCATCATTGCCAGTCCAGCCGCTGGTTCCCCATTCCGTCACGAAAACGGCGACTCCCTTGCTACGCGCGGCATCGATTTTGCCTTGCAGCCACTCAGGACCGGTTTGCAGATGACCCGTTTTGCCGGTTTTGGGATCGATGCCGCCAGCATAGAAGTGGACGGCATACATCAGATTTTTACCTTGAACGGGATCTTCAGCGGCTTTGTCCACTTCCAAATCCCAATCTTCGGTGGGGATAATGATAATATTTTCAGCATCGATGCTGCGGATAGTTTTAACAAGATCTTCCGCATAGGGTTTGATGTGCTTTTTCCAGGTCACTGAATTTTCAATTCGCTTGCCGTCTTTATCGACAAAATCGTTCGGCTCATTAGCGATTTCATAAAGGACATTCGGGTAATTCTTATATTTTCCTGCGATCTCAGTGAAAAATTCTTTGGCCTCTTTGCGCAGTTTATTGGGATCTTTTTCACTGAGTATATGCCAATCGACAATGACGTAAAGACCCAGTTTAATCGCGGAATCGATGGCATCGATAACTTTTGTTTTAACTTTTGGATCGTCCATGTAACCACCTTCTCTGGTGTACATAGCTAGCCGAATCACCGATATCTGCCAATCGTCGCGAAGCCATTTCATGGAATCGTAGCTGACAAACTCGGGATACCACTGCATGCCATGGGAGCTCATCCCCTTGAGCTGGACAGGCTGGCCTTTCTGATTCAAAAGCTCGGCCCCAGTGATCGAGAGTTTCCCATGCAATTCGACCGGTGTCTGCGTGATGGGCTCTTTGGGTTTTTCTATGGGAGGCGTGTGAGTGCAGCTACTCAGGTTTATTGCCAAGAACGGAACCAGTAGATGATAGAGCTTCATAAATTTAGCCTTTCGTAATGCATCAGCGAGCGCGGGCCAAGCTTAAACTTAGGCCTGAGTCGGCCCTTCGTTATGCAGATTCGAACTGACTGAGGCAAGAGAAAGCTGACGAGCGTTGACTCAATGAAGGACTTTTGTTGCTCAATGGAAAGAGCAAAACTCTCTCGACTCACAGAAGGTCGCCTCTTACCGAAATCCAGCTCAAGGAAGCCGACAGTCGTGAAGTCATAGTGAGCCAGCAGGTCGCAGCACCATCTTTAAGAATCGGATGTTATTGTATTAAATTGAACGGATGCAAGAGCGCTATTTTCGCATATTACGATCTCCCTAAGGCTTCCTTAAGCTTTGACGCCGACAATGGACTGGAGATGGCAATGGCACCGGAGCTATCCAAAATGGGGTCGGCATCTGCCCGCACTTGGTTTTTGACGGCAAGAACGGAGAAGTGGCCGGCTAATTGCATTATCAACTTATCGAATTGAGGAGGATCTATGGTTTTTAATGGCGCTCAGTTTCATTTATTGGTGAACCACTTGCCGGTTATTGGGTTTCTGGGCATGGTATTGGCGCTCGCCTTTGCCATGATTACCAAGAGTTTGGATATCAAAAGATTCGTTCTTATAGCGACCGCTATTGTTGGCTTGAGCGCTCTGGCCCCATATTTCACAGGAGAAGAAGCTGAAGAAGTGATCGAGCACCTGCCGGGTGTCAGCAAAGACCTGATTCACGAACATGAAGAGCTTGCAGAAAAGGCCACAATTCTCGCTGTGCTCACTGCTCTGGCGGCGGCCTTTGCTTTTGGGCTTCACTTTAAACGTCCCGACAGCCTGAAAGCTAGTATTCCGGCTGTTTTCCTCCTGTCGCTGGTGACTTCGGGTCTGATGGGAGCGGCGGCCCATGAAGGGGGGAAGATTCGCCATCCGGAGATTAATCCGACTTCAGAAGAATTAGGTGCTTCTGGAGCCGCTCCAGGCGTTGACGAGGATTGATGGGGAGGTCTTGAGCTTGGTGATCAGTACTTCAATAGAAGTCTAAAATCCTTGGCCGTGCAGACGGGGCGAATCCTTGCTACAGCCATTGATAGAATTCCGAGTTTTCCTTCTTGGGTGATTCGGATTGCGTGATTTGCAATATAGGAGCAGCTTTGGCGCTAGCACTTATAGTTGGAAATGAAGCAATTTTATGACAGCTCGTCGACGTCTGCACATGCATGCCCCGCTCAGATGGGCGGGAGTAAAAATAGCCCTCGAACGATCATCCTTCCAAGCTCGTTTCAGTGGACCAAACCTTAGAGCTTCAGACCAATAGAGCCGTGCCGCTTGACAAGGATGGGGCCCCGGCCAGGGACCCTCTGACAGCTTTACTGCTGGGACAGATGGCCGAACATGAAATGGATACGTTCAATGGCATCGGTTATATGGATCAACTGAAGAAGCTCGCTCCTTGATGATGAGCAAGCTCACGGCTCTGTTGCATCCACCAAGTATTAGGGATGGGAAGTATAGTCACTGCAGAACTCGTTGAGTCCGTTGGCGATCGTTTTCCCCATCGGACATTGCTCTTCATTTTTCTCGATCGGGTTACCTTCAGCGAACAGACCTTCGAGTTCGGGTAAGCCTTGCAGATTCTTGAGACTCGTCATCTTATTTTTCTGCAGATAGAGTTCGCGTAGATTTTTGAGGCTGTCGATGCCATTTAACTGCTCCAACTGATTGTCGGCCAAAGACAAAAACCAAAGCTCTTTGGCGTTTTTCAGGGGACTGGTGTCCGTGATCTTATTTTCACAAAGGTCAAGCCATGTCAACTTTTGTAATTTTTGCAGCCACTTAATATCTTCGATGAGATTGTGGCTGAGGTCTAAATACTTAAGTTCCCAAAGCTCACTCAAAGGCGATAGATCTTGAATCTTATTTTCACTCAGATTCAATTCGCTAAGATTCACGAGGCGGGCGAGAGCTGACAGGTTTACGATATGATTTGAGCCGAGTTCCAGCACACGCAACTGGGTGAGTCCTGCGATCGGGCTCAGGTCCACAAGATTCTTTGCCGTTAAATCGAGTTTGCTCAATTTCTGGAGCTGACTCCACGCTTCCTTGCAATCGCTGATGCTAACGGCATCTCGCATTTCATTCACAGTAAGGCGCTGGTCTGCAGGCGTAGCCGGATTTAAGCACATGTCCACGAA
>JBGSRE010000355.1:0-3726 GCA_041737755.1 Oligoflexus sp. | reverse complement strand
GGCCGCTCAAACCTCGGCAGATCTATCATGGCGGCAATGCGATTCTTTTCGAACGCCTCACCGAACAAAAGGGTGATCAGATTCTCTACTGCGGTGATCATATCTATGGCGACATCCAGCGCTCCAAAGAGCTTTTCAATTGGCGAACGCTGCTGGTCGTGCAAGAGCTTGAAGACCAGCTCAGCCAGCAGGAAAAGCTCCAGCCAGACTTGGAACGCATCATGGAGACGATCCATCAGGAAGAAGAACTGCAGGATGAAGCTCAGTCACTTCGTTCGGAAATCGGTAATCTCCAGCGTCGGCAGAAAAT
Organism: Oligoflexus sp.; assembly: GCA_041737755.1. Classification (GTDB taxonomy): domain Bacteria; phylum Bdellovibrionota_B; class Oligoflexia; order Oligoflexales; family Oligoflexaceae; genus Oligoflexus. The sequence goes on along the minus strand of JBGSRE010000355.1, from coordinate 3,416 downwards.
GGTTGGGAGTGACAAGCAAAAAGAGCTCAAGCAACAGGCCAAGCTGAAAGACTATTTGGAACTGCTGCAACGCAAAGAACTGCAGCAGGAAGAGATCCATAAGCAGATCAAGCTGCTGATCGAACAAAGGGAAAAAAGTCTGCATCCCATTTGGGGCGAACTGATGCGCACCAGTCTGGAAAAAAGTCGATTCGCTAAGCAGATCGAGTCCTACGCCTGTCTCTATACCAGCCGGGTGACGAACCTGCGTTTCTATTCATGCAGCCAAAAGTATCGGTCTTATCGCGATATGATGCCGCACGATATGTAAGTGCTGCGCTCTTGCCAGATCGAGTATTCCCTGCGATGTTAGTGGGCAAATTCCCCTTTAAAGAGGACGAAATGAGCCCACTCACTCGAAATCGATACCCCCACATGATGGGCACATTATTGCTCAGTGTGTTGCTTTCCAACAGCCCCTTGTCCGCAGCCGACCAGCCCGTTCCAAGCAAACAGGAGCCCTGGCAGGAGCTTCGTGAGCAGCTGCGTACGACTCGAAACTTTCGACTCGGGGCCCCTTTCAGCCTGAGAATCCTGGAAGACGGCGAACGCGTCCTTTATCAAAAAGCCATACCTCCTTCGACCTCGGCAGCCATTTATGAATTCAATCGTAGCACCGGCCAAGAAAGCAAAGTTCTCGACGCCGATATGCTCGCGGCCGGCGATGGGCCCGTTTCAGCCGAAGAAAAGGCCTTGCGTGAACGCCTTCGCCTGCTCACCAGTGGCATCAGTTTTTTTGCCAACGATCCCAGTGGCCGTTGGCTTCTCACTCCGCTGAAGGGCAAGCTTTTCGGCTACGACCGCCTGCTGAAAAAATCATGGGAAATTGCGCCTAGCAAAGCACCCGCATTCGGCCCAAAACTCTCCCCTGATTATAAGCATGTGGCCTTTATTCGTGATAGCAACCTCTATGTGGCACCTTTGCAGGGTGGTGCCGCCCGCGCCATCACCAAGGGCGGTACGGAAGAGAAAAGCTATGGCGTGGCCGAGTTCATCGCCCAAGAAGAACTGGATCGCAAGGATGGCTTCTGGTGGTCTCCTGATAGTCAAACCCTGCTCCTGCAGTGGGTTGATCAAAGCCAAGTGGAGCGTCTCTCGATTGCCGATCCTTTTCGACCCGACTTGGAACCGCAACGGCCCTACTATCCAAGACCTGGCAAACTAAATGCTAAGTTTCGCTTTGCTTTCGCTCCGGCCAAGGGTGGAGCCCTGACTTGGATTGATTTTGGCAAAGATGATTTTGAGTACGTGGGTCCGGTATCCTGGAAGAAAAATGGGCGCCCGACTTTTATGCTGTTCAATCGATTGCAGAATGAAATGCGTCTCGTCACTGCGGATCCTAAAACAGGTCGCAGCCAAGTCCTGTTTAAAGAAACCGATTCAGCCTGGGTAGATATTGATCCCAGTGTTCCCCTCTGGTTGCCGAACCAGCAGGGACTGCTCTGGCTGTCCCAGCGCACGGGCCCCAAACGCCTGGAATTACGCAGTGAAAAAGGTGAATTCCTGCGCATGCTCAGTCCAGAAAACTTACAAGTCAGGCGAGTGCTAGGCATCAGTAAAAATGGAGCCACTGTTTATTACGAAGCCGCAGCCGACAGTATCGCCTCGTCTCTGCATGCCTCGTCTCTTGCCGATGGCAGCAGTCGATTGATAGCCGCAGTGGACCAGGGCAGCATCAGTCTTGTCAGCGAGTTTGATGAGCGTCTCCTGGCAGCGCGTGTGAGTAAGCTGAATGGAGAAGATAAAACGATACTGCGTAGCTGGGATGATCCAAAAGAACAGCTCATTCCATCCGCGGCAGCCGAACCAGTCTTAAAAGCCAATGTTACCATTGAACGGGTGGGACCCGATGCGATTCGCACGGTTCTGGTGCGTCCTAGCAATTTCGACCGGAAGAAAACTTATCCTCTGATCGAACGCGCCTATGGGGGGCCTAGTTCCTTGCAGGTAAGGGCTTCGGGCCGGGCCTACTTGGAAGATCAGGTCATGGCCGATGCCTTGCAGGCGGTCATCGTGCGCATGGATACGCGGGGAACACCGGATCGTGGACGCGATTGGGAAAAAGCCATCTCAAGGAAATTTGGTTCGTTGCCCGTCAACGAACATGCCGATACTTTAAAACTACTCTGTGCGCTGCACCCAGAATTAGATGCCGAGCGAATCGGTGTGTTTGGTTGGTCCTATGGTGGCTATTTTGCAGCCTATGCTGTGCTCGCACGGCCCGATGTTTACAAGGCAGCTGTGGCTGGCGCGCCACCTGTCGATTGGCTGGATTATGATACGGCTTATACCGAAAGATATTTAGGGCTTCCTGATAAGGATAAGGCAGCCTATGAATCGGGATCGCTGCTCACTTTGCTCAAACCGCAGCAGCTGACTGCCACGCCCAAACCTTTGCTCCTTATCCACGGTACAGCCGATGACAATGTCTTCTTCTTCAACTCTATGAAACTCGTCGACGGCCTCGAACGAGTCGGCTGGCCCTATGAGTTTCTGCCTCTGATGGGTCAAACTCATATCATTTCGGATCCGGAATTGGATTCCCGGCGCTTCGAAAGAACCCTGAGCTTCTTCCGTCAGCATCTCGCCCGTCCTAAATAATTCTACGGCCCCCGCCCTGGGGGCTTTTGGTCATTAGTCTAAAAAGACTCGACTTTGTCTTTCATCACTCCACGCCTTGCGCAAGCCCGATTCAAGGTCTCATTTTAACAGCCAAAACTGCAAAGACACCGCTTAAGTGCCTAATCATTTGGGCCGATAGGGGGAGCGGATCTTAGCGTTTTGAAGCGGAAACCCAGGCAGGAAATTTAACCCTGTAATGATAGAGATTTAGCCCGCATGCAGAAGAAGCTGGTTGGAAATCGCTATCGAATCAAAGGCCTCATCGGAGAAGGAGGTATGGCCTCCGTGTATGCGGCGCTTGATGAAAAACTCGATCGGCGGGTGGCCATCAAGATTCTCCATCCCCATTTAGCGAGAAATCTTGATATTCGGGAACGATTCTTACTTGAGGCGAAGACCGTCTCAACCCTCGATCATCCGAATATCATTAAAGTCTATGACTTCTCGGGATTGGACTCCGAGCAGCTCTGGATGGTGACCGAGATTCTCTACGGCGTGGATCTTGCCGAGTATGTGAAACGCTATCCGAAGACCCGATTGCATCCCATCGTGGCGATTCTCATCACGCGAGAAGTGTGTCGAGCTTTGCATGAAGCGCATAAACTGCAGATTGTCCATCGCGATATCAAACCTGAAAATATCATGCTGCTCGATACGGGTCTGGTCAAACTCATGGACTTTGGAATTGCCAAAGTTCATCGAGCCAATGCCACACTAACCGGTACCTTCATGGGCTCGCCAAGCTATATGTCGCC
>JBGSRE010000331.1:0-1907 GCA_041737755.1 Oligoflexus sp. | reverse complement strand
GTCGCTATACCATCACTCTGCAGGATGAAACCTGGCGGCACTGCTACAAGAGCTTTATCCGACGTTGGCAGCAATCAGAATTTTTTCTTGATAAAACTTGAGCACTCCCGACCAATTGATGTCGGCAGTGCCAAGACATTTTCTTGAAAAAATCACACCAATTGTTTTTCAACTGTTCGCAGTTCTTCTTCCAATCCTGTCACCAATTGCGTGATCGCCATAAAATCTCCGATCCGTGCCAGCCCTTGAATCTCAATGGCTGTGCTCAGAATGCGAACCGCACCGATCTTCAAGGCATTTTGGGAAAGCCCTTGAGCCAGCTGATCCAATCCGCATTTATCCTGCTGACGAATCAAATGATGAGCCAAGCGGAGATCGTAACCAATTTTTTGAATTCCTGAACTCAACAGATCATCAAAAGATTGCTTGCCCCCTGCCTCTTGCAAAGTCTGGAGCATTTCCAAAATATCGGTATCAACAGCGGCACCGAATCCAAGCTCACTTGATCCACCCACTTCTTTTGACCGGACGACTTTTGACTTCCTGGCATTAAGATCCATGTTACCCCCAAGGTTCAATTGGTCTGCCCGAAACAATAAAACTATTCAATTTTTGCTTTGGTCGCTAAGAACCACTTGTATCATACGAGAATCGAGAGGGCCAAGGCAATTGCCCGGTGAATTGGCGGGATAACTGTTTTAGGATTTCTAAGCGAGTGAGAAAAATAAGATGGGCAAATGAACTCCAGGGGTATTCTCTAGGGGTAGAGGTACGGTAACAGCAGGAGTACAACGGGAACACTTAACAGCATTTTATGAGCACATTCCCCATCTACACCCTCTCTAAAGCAACGATTGTTCCAGGAAAAACAAATCCTGAAATTTTCGTATAGATCAATGATCTTTGATTATTAAAGAGTCTTACTGGGAAGCAGAGAGCATTGGATGTGTCAGGATTTTGACGGGTCCTTACATAGCGCCGGCGTAATTGGTCAGAACATAGCGGAATGAGCCAACAACTGTCAGCCTCTCTTTGTTCATGCCATTCGGAAGAGGTGTAAAGGGAGCTGCCAGCCTTATGGCCTCAACAACCGCATCATCCAGAATTCGATGACCGGAACCATCCAGAACTTTCACCCGCGCAACAGTTCCGTCTTTAAGGATGGTGAATTCCACTTTCACTTCACCCTGCAAACCGCGTTGAACTGCTTCCGAAGGATAAGTCCAAACCAGCTCAAAGGACTTACGAATCGAGGTAAAATAAGCCAAATATCGGAAGTTGCTGGTATTGAGATCCACTCTCTCACCAACTTCGAGATTATCATCGACATAGTCCTGATAACCTGCAGCCACCTGTTTTCGCATTTCTTCTGCTTGCGGCATCAGAGATTCGTAAACATTGCGAGGTTTGCGTTGGGGTTGAGCTACTGAAACGCTGCCGTTTGGCGAAAGCATCATTTCGGTTTTTCTTTTCGGAGCTAAGCGTTCGGGGGTCACGGTCATTTGTTTCTGATCCACGGGATTCGACTGACTGACTCGCTTCTGAACCTCTTGCTGAGATTTACTGGCCTGACCAGCAGCACCGGGATCTGCTGCTTTAGGGCGAGGGATTAAATTCGATATGCGAGTCTCTTTCTCTGTTTTGTGATCCTGAGCGCCCATGTACCTGGAATCTTTAGGTGCCTCGGTCGGCGCCATTGGGGTCTCTACAATTTTTTGCTGCTTTTCGAAGTTCTTGTCTTCCACCTTCTCTTTCAGTTTCGGCTTTTCCGTGATTTTCACCGTCACTTTAGATGGTTCAGACTTTGTTCGGGGGTGGCGGATGGCAGAAGATCGTGGAATCTTATCAATATTAACCAATGATATCAAATGGATAAGCGCAGAAAAAACGACCGTGACAACCAGCCA
>JBGSRE010000320.1:0-2987 GCA_041737755.1 Oligoflexus sp. | reverse complement strand
GCCCAGCATAACTGCCGCGAAGTACCAGCGACCCGTTTTTCGGCAATGACCATGCTGGATGAAAATCGGGCACGCGCTCAGATTGCTATCAAAGCAGGCGTGAACGTCGGCCAGGTAAAAAATCTGGCGATCTGGGGCAATCACAGTTCGACCATGGTGCCTGATTTTGATAACGGTCTGATCGGCAACAAGCCTATCACTAGCGTCATCAGCGATCGTAAATGGTTGGAAAATGATTTCTTTGCCACCGTGCAAAAGCGTGGCGCTGCAATTATCACCGCTCGTGGAAAATCTTCAGCGGCATCTGCCGCTTCTTCCTGTATGGATCACGTGAAACAATTCCTGACTAAAACTCCTGCTGGAGAATTTTTCTCGGCAGCAGTTCCTAGCGATGGAAAGCTCTATGATATCCCTGCAGGATTGATTTATTCCTATCCCGTTCGTTCGAACGGAGATGGCAGCTATGAGATCGTTAAGGATCTCAAAATCTCTGCTTTCGCTCGCGACATGATAGCTAAAACCACCAAAGAATTGCTCGATGAGCGCGAAGTGGTCAAGGATCTGCTCGGTTAATTGAAGTCTGCTGTAGGCGGCCCCTGCGGTCGCCTTTTTTTACCCAGCCTGGAGGAGGATCTATGCGTTTGTGCCTTGTCCCGGTTCTTATGCTGGTCGGTCTTTCTTCGGCTTGTACGCCTGCATTTCTTAACAAGTATACCAGTGGTCGTGACAATCAAGAGGTGCAGGCTTCTTCGGGAGGCGTTGCGAATCCTCAAGCGGCACGCAAATCAGCAGCATCTTCGGGGGCTCCTTACTCCCAAAGCCGGTCCAACCGAGCTTTGATTTTTGCCGTGGATCAGGGAACTTTTCGTTTTCAAATGAGCTATGATCGCGTTTGGAATGCGACCATGGATGTCCTTCTCCGCAACTACAACCTTGCCATTGCCGATCGCACCAATGGTTTGATCACCACTGAGTGGGATTCCTATTATTTGGATGGCAAAGTTCATCGCAATAAGCTGTCTTTGCGGGTGAAACGGATGGCCGGAAATCTGGTGGAAATGACGGTTTTTAATAACGTCGAAATGCTGAGCAAACTACCGGATGGCGGTATCACCGAGATCTGGTTGCCCACCGACCGAAATAAGGTTGAAATCGGCCGTATTATTCAGAACATGGCCATTGCCATGGGTCAGCCCAAACCCGACCTCCCCCAGGAATTGATGGCTGGCAGTGCCCCTTCCAATGAAAAAAGCCGGCTCTGAGCAAATTCTTATACAGTTTTAGGGTACAATATTTCCAAAGTTGACAATGAGCAGGCCGTGCTTACTTTAAGGCAAGCGCATGGATCAGCAGCTCAGGAATTAACCTTTGTCGGGAGAGAGTAATCAACATGGCTTTTATGAAACGAATCATGCTCTTTGCAGCAGTCAACATCGCGGTGATGGTCACCGTTTCTTTGGTTTTGAATCTCCTCGGTGTGCAGCCCTACCTGACTAGTAATGGTCTGAACGTACCTTCGCTGATGGTATTCTGTTTGGTTTGGGGTATGGCCGGTTCTCTGATTTCGCTTTTGATTTCCAAAAAAATGGCTGTCTGGACTATGGGTGTTGAGATCATCAATCCCAATGCCGGCGGTCGTGCGGGTGAGCTGGTGCAGACGGTTCATCGGCTGGCAAAAAGCGCTGGTCTACCCAAGATGCCAGATGTTGGGATTTATCCTGGTATGGAAATCAATGCTTTTGCCACTGGTCCGAGCAAGAGCAATTCCCTCGTTGCCGTCTCGCAAGGTTTATTAAACCGAATGGATCGAGATGAAGTGGAAGGCGTTCTGGGTCATGAAATTGCGCATATTGCCAACGGTGATATGGTAACGATGACCCTGATCCAAGGTGTTATCAATGCTTTCGTGATGTTCTTTGCAAGAATTGCAGCTTATGGCGTCAGCCAGGCTCTGCGCAGCGATCGCGATTCGGGAATGGGACATTTTGCTTACGCGATGACTGTTTTCGCTTTTGAAATCGTCTTCGGTATTCTGGGAAGCATGATCGTAGCTTGGTTTTCGCGCTATCGCGAATTCCGCGCGGATGCTGGCGGTGCGCGTATTGCCGGCCGCAATAAGATGGTCCGTGCTTTGCAAAAATTAAAAGCCGGGATGGAGCTGCCGGCGGAAGAAGAGAAAGCGCCTGCCATGGCCGCCTTCAAAATCTCTTCGCGTAAGTCGGGTTGGTTGGCTTTGTTCTCGACTCACCCACCGCTTGAGGTTCGTATCGCCCGTCTTCAGCAGTATGTGAACTAAGGTTTTCCGCTGAATTAGGCCGGCTCCCCCGGCCTAAGTCTCCCCGCCTCAAGGGTCCTGCCATTTGTCCCTGAAATTTCTTATTAAAAAGACGTTGCCAGACCTGATGCAGCTATTATAAAACCCTTGCTCAAGCTTCTTGTCTCGAGGTTATCCTTTCAGAGATATGGAGGGATGGCCGAGTGGCTTAAGGCGGCGGTCTTGAAAACCGTTGTGGGGTAACTCACCGGGGGTTCGAATCCCTCTCCCTCCGTTGTGAAGATTGAAGTAATAAAATCGACCGGTTTTTGGAGAGATGGCAGAGTGGTCGAATGCACGTCCTTGCTAAGGACGCGACTGGGTAACTGGTCCGAGGGTTCGAATCCCTCTCTCTCCGCCACTTCCCTTCTTGTAAATTCCTAGAAAAATATACCGTCATGCCCAGAGCCGTCATGCCCAGCGAACAAAGTTCGCGTCGGGCATCCGTTATTTCAAGAACAGGGATCCCCGACGTGCTTCGCACTGGGGATGACTAATCGCGCCCAACCGTCATGCCCAGAGCCGTCATGCCCAGCGAACAAAGTTCGCGTCGGGCATCCGTTATTTTAAGAGCAAGGATCCCCGACGTGCTTCGCACTGGGGATGACTCATCACGCCTAACCGTCAAGCCAAGCGATTCGTCATGCCCAGCGAACAAAGTTCGCGTCGGGCA
>JBGSRE010000271.1:0-2380 GCA_041737755.1 Oligoflexus sp. | reverse complement strand
AGCCACTGGCCGGATGTATCATCAGCCGAACCCTCGTAGCAGCTATCGCTGATCGTAATAATGGTCGCTCGTACATTTTGCAAATACTGTTCGGTAGCAACAGCTTCAGCTGGGGCTAATTTACTTGCATGCTCCGGGTGTCGCCAGAAACCTGACTTGCCCCCTTCTTTTTCCAAAAGAGTGACATCACCCATGCTGATGACAGGATCGGTTCCTTTGCTAAGATCATAAATGCAAAGCAAAGCGGCCTGCACACCGACCAATGCTTCCATCTCCACACCTGTCTTGGCCGTAGCAGTTACTTCACAGCGAATCAAAACAGCCCTTCGCTCAGGTTCCAGTATGCATTGGACATGAACCGCTTCGAGAGGCAGCGGATGGCAGAGAGGCAGCAGCAAAGCCGTGTTTTTTGCTGCCATAATACCCGCCACCTCGGCCAAGGCCAGTGCATCCCCCTTCGGCAAAGTTTTGTGGCGAATCTTTTCGTAGACCAAAGGGCTGAGATAAATACGGCCTTCAGCCAGAGAACGACGTCTTGTCACGTTCTTCGGACTGACGTCGATCATGCGAAAACTAGATTCGGAAATTGTCGAAGAGATCTGCGTGTGTTCCAAGGCTTCCTCCGCGGAAGGAGTTGATGAAAACGCTGCTTTCATCTCGCTGGTCAAAAATCCAGCAGCGTTTCAACGAGGGTCATTGCCAAAAAAATCTCACTTAGGTCCAAGCATCAGACGCTGACGATCCTGTGGAAAACTCGAATTGAACGAAAAATCCTGAACCTTTTGATCGTTAGTCCACCAGAGCTTCAGTTCCTTCGTTTCGCTTTCGCCAAAGAGACGGTAATCATAAAAACCGTATGTCCAAGAAGGCACTCCGCCACTGCTGCCAACCGCTGTCGGAGCACCAAGAATCCGCGTTACGTCGGTTTGGTGGGTTTGACCTTTTTTGATCCAGCCAACATCAGAAGAAAAATCACGTCCGCGAGTGACACAAGCCATCTGCATCCCACACAGGGCCATTATTGAGAGCAAGATTCGGGGGTTCATTCGGCGTCTTTGCATAGGAAACTCCTTTTGCGCGTTTCGAGCCCCTATACTTCCCTAGATGCCCTTGCTCGTCAAATATCAACTTGGTCTTTGCCAAGGCCTATGTTACGAACTTTGGGTTACACTTAAACGGTTTTTGACGGAGTCAAAAGTGCCAAAAATCCCCCATAGGACTCTGGCTTTCGGGGCTGTCCTATTAGCATTAGTCTCCTACGTTCTGCTCCAAAGCAACAGTCGGGAATCGCCGAGCTTAGGCGGAACAGAATTGATTCCCGCACAGCAGCTGGATGACTTCAATTTACTCGATGTATACGGCCGATCCTTCCGCAAAGATGATATCCTTGGAAAATGGACGGTGCTGTCCTTTGGATTCACCCGTTGCCCCGATGTTTGTCCGGTAACCCTGGCCACCTTTCGTGATGAATTGAATGCCTTGCCATTGAATAGTAGGGATCGAATACAGTTCGTCTTCGTGACGGTCGATCCGGAAATCGATACCCCGGAACTATTAAAATCCTACGTCCAGAATTTTCATACTGCGATTCGCCCGGTCACGGGTAGTTTGGCCGATTTAAAGCAATTCGCTGGGATGCTGAGTGCTTCCTTTGCCAAAGAAGGCCAAGGTGAAGTGGGGCTGTATACAATGGCCCACAGTCCGCAGTACTTTGTCATTAATCCCGCCGGACAATGGCAGATACTCTATTCACCACCGTTGGTGAAGGGTCGCATTGCAGCCGATCTTCGAGCATTGAGCCGCCCCAAGCGTTTCGGAGTTTTTTAATCCCCAGAAAAAGGGTCCACGATGCAAGACCTCATGTCCCTGATCCAAAAGCTGAATATCGCGCCTGAAAAATTACAGGAATTGGCCCAAGCCGCTCAGCAGAATCCCTTTGCTGCCATGGCTAAAGTTCAAGAGCTGGGCATTCCACCCGAAGTCCTGCAGCAGCTGATGATGGCCGTGATGGCCAATCCCAGCAGTCTGATCGATCTTGCTAAACAGTTTGGCGCTGACGACTCGGTGATTAAATCAGTGGAAGATGGGCTGAATAAAATCAAGGGGAACTGATTCTTGGAAGAGAAATCAGGCGGCGCAAAGCCGCTTCTGATCTCTCTCGAATTCTGCTCAAACTTTAAGAGCCTGCTCTAAATCAGAAATCAGATCATCCGCATGCTCGATGCCACAGGAAAGACGAATCAAGTTCGGACCAATACCGAGCTGCTTACGCATCTCTTCCGGCACCGATGCGTGGGTCATCTTCTCTGGGTGATTCACCAAGGATTCCACACCCCCAAGACTTTCTGCTAGGGAAAAGACTTTCAAGCTTTGCAGGAAA
>JBGSRE010000251.1:0-5329 GCA_041737755.1 Oligoflexus sp. | reverse complement strand
AATGATGGACTGGAATTGAAAGTTATTGAGCGGACCCAAACTATTCGGACCATCCTCGATAACGTCCGCAACGGCTTTCTGATGATCGATAATGAATTCCAAATCAAGGAGGGATTTACCAAGTCGTGCTTAGAAATTTTGGGCCCTCGGGTAGCAAGCAAGGTTTCTTTACTCGATCTCTTGGATCTCTCCAATCGTGAAAGAATGCTGCTGGAATTGGCACTGAAGCAGGTTTTTGATGACTCAATGCCGGAAGATGTAACGCTGGCACAGATTCCCAACCGTTATCATTTGGGACGCAAGGTCGTTGCTGTGCAAGGATCAGTCGTGCGAAATAGCCTCGGCAAACCCGAGGGCCTCCTCCTTTCTATTTCGGATTCTACGCAGCTGGTGAAGGCCGAACAGGAATCTAGCAAAAACAAAGCTCTTTTGAAAATTATCAGTGAGAAAAGTAGTTTTCGTGCCTTTATCAAAGATTCTCTGGAATCTCTGAATATCTGTTTGACGTTTGTAGAGCAGCAGAACCAGCGGGAAATTGCTATGGTCTTGCACACCCTGAAAGGCAACTTCGCTCTCTATGGATTGGAACCTATTGCCTCTTTCATTCATGAAATTGAAGAAAAAAAGACTGTAACTAAACTCGACATTAGAGCCATCGTGCAGACCGTTGAAGAGTTTATTCAACTGAACGGCATGGTCCTTGGCCTTGAATTCAAAAGTCTGGATCAAGCTTCTTATGAAATCCCCAGTGAAACTCTGCAGAAGCTAGAAGTGGATCTGCAGAAGGCCAATATCAGTCGTGCCGGTTTGCAGGTCATACATGGGTGGGTTCGCGAAGTTCGAATGGTCCAGGTTCGTGAGCTATTGGGGCCTATTGAGGCCAACGTGCTTCGCGTCGCGAAGGCGCTTGGCAAGCAAGTAAAATTTGAAATGAAAGGAGCGGATTTGCGGGTGGATCCGGAACGGATGCGTAATCCCCTCAAGAATCTGGTCCATGCCCTTATCAACAGTATCGATCATGGTATTGAGTATCCGGAAGAACGTGGCGTGAAGGAATTGACCGGCAAGGTCAGCCTATCCTTTAGTTATGATGAACTGGCCTATCTTAAGATCGTTGTAGAAGATGACGGTCGTGGGCTCGATTTGAAATTAATCTGTCAGCACGCCTTGGAAAAGGCTTTGGTCACCGAAAGTGAACTCGAGTTGATGGGAGAGTCGGATATTCAAGCGCTCATCTTCCGTCAGGGATTTTCTACCAAAAGCGACGTTTCAGAGTTTTCAGGCCGCGGCGTGGGCATTGCCGCTCTGGAAAGTGCGGTCCGCACGCTGGGTGGCCACATTCGAGTTCAAAGCAAGACCGATCACGGCACTCTCATCGACATCAGTATTCCCACCGAACAGACTGTTGACTTGCTCACGGGCACTGCCTGATTTAATTCTCTTCAAATCGATGTTTGCTTCGATTCTTGGTCGCCTTTTCCGGGTCGAGGATTCGTCCGTTCATAACGATATAGATGCCTTTTGGCAGGGTTTGCACAGCGATGATCGCACAGCCCACATTGAAGAAGGCATCGGAGTTGCGCAGCTTGGCCGGGGCCATGGAACCCGTGAAGACGATCACGCAATCCTTCAAATCGCGCAGTCGATTGGCTGTCTGGATCATGGTGTCCGTTCCATGGGTAATGAGGATTCGACGCTCCGGACTGGACTGAATTGCTTGCAAAACGGCATCGCGATCCTCATCCGTGAGGTCGAGACTATCTTTTCGGCAAATCTGTTGGAGTTCAAAGGGCAGATTGACATTGGCCTCTTCGAGAATGTGGGCGATCGCAGGTTCACCAACCTGGAATTCGCTGAGTGCGTCGAAATAAACCTTGTCGATTGTGCCGCCAGTCGTAATGATCCGGATTTTATCCGCCATGCCTGCGATCCCCCTCTTGCTCTGGAAACGAGCTTTTAGATTGAAATTACATAGTGCAAAAATTATGGTCCAGGCAAGCAAGCTTGCAAACGCATAAGGATCTGCCATGTACCATGCCTACTCCCACTATGTGATCAAAAATGTCGAACTTTGGACAGCCGAAGCTGTTGAAAGAGGACGCGATATCGAAGTCAATGAAGGCAAAGTGGTGCGGATTCATCCCACGACTGAGTACGCCAGTCCTATTAGGATTATTGACGGAACCGGGCTGGTGCTCATGCCGGCTGGGGTCGATCCTCAAGTGCACCTGAGGGTTCCAGGCCAGCAGCAAAAGGAAACGCCAGGAACGGGACTTCTGGCCGCCCTGCGGGGTGGGGTCGCAGCCGTCCTGAGTATGCCCAATACTAAGCCTGTTATCGATTCTGTTGAGATTTGTGAAATGGCGGCCTTTGAATTGGCGGAAGCCGAATTGCAAACCGGTGTCAAAGCCTACTTATCAGCCGCCATTACGAAAGATCTTAAGGGTCAGGAGGCTCCCGATTATAAGGCGCTGGCGACCTGGGGCGTCAAAGCCTTTACCGACGATGGTCTGGGCGTTGTCAAAGATGAGTTGATGGAAGCGGTCTTTCAAGCCAGCGCCGAAACCGGCATCCCGGTGCTGCAGCATGCAGAATTCCCTGGCCATGGCGGAGTCCTCGCGGCCGGACCCTTGCAGGAAAAACTCGGTATGAAAGCCTATCCGGCCGCTGCTGAAGCCGATATGGTGGCCCGCGATCTTAAGCTTCTCGCCAAGTATCCCAAAGCCCGTTATCACGTTTTACATGTCTCAGCACGGGAGACGCTCGCTCTGGTGGCTCGTGCTAAAAGCCAAGGTTTGAAGGTCAGCTGTGAAGTGTCACCGCATCATCTCTGGTTTAGCTCTCACGATATCGATGATCATAATAGTGCCTTTAAAATGAATCCTCCCCTGCGAGGTCCCGAAGATCGTGAGGCTTTGCGTCAGGGTTTGAAGAGTGGCGTCATTGATTTCGTGGCGACCGATCATGCCCCTCACGAATCCGAAGTCAAAACCGAAAACTTTAAGACTTCGGCCTTTGGCACGACCGGTCTGGAAACGAGCCTGCGGGTTCTGCTCACCCTCTGGAAGCAGGGGCTCTTGCAAGAGCAGGATGTGGTGCGTAGCTTTTCGACCAAGCCCGCGGCGTTTTTGGGCATTGCCGATGCTTTCGGCAGTATCGAGCCGGGCCGAGAGTTAAAGGCGGTTCTGGTCAATCCTCATACGCTCGATGCGGTTGTCCCTGATGATCTCTATAGTCTTTCCAAAAACAATTGTTTCGTCGGTCAGAAGCTGAACGGACACGTCCATGCGATGTTCTTGGCCGATCGATTCTATCATTTCATCTGAGGTCCTGAGGTCCTGAGGTCCTGAGGTCCGGGAACGGTTGCTATAGGCAAGCAGATTGAAATATGGGATTCAAGTATCAACCGGTACTCTTAGGTCTGCGGTAAGCTCCCGAATCAAGGAAATCCTAGCCTCCGGCAAGCCCAGGATCTTTAAGGGTTGCCAGAGGCTAGGATTTCCTTGATTCGGGAGCTAACAAAGTCCAAGGGCACCAGAAAAGCAGATTGAACTTTAAATCACATAGCAGCGTCCCTTCCATCAGTTTCGATAATGCTAAAACCGGCTTTCATATTCCTGCATAATACCCTGATCCTACTCGTAAAATTGCTTTCTGAAATGAAAAGTTCTAAGTCGGGAAAAGATAGGGCAAGATTCCTGCTAGCTCGAGCTGGTCAAGAAACGAACCGATACCTATGGGAAGGCTTGTAGTCCCGAAGTTGATGATATCAGCTGTTCTTGGAACAGATCGTGAGCTGCCTGGGCCTGAGTAGCAAATGACTAAGGCTGCAAAGAATATCTTTATGCATTGTGGACGAGGACTCTGGCATGAATTTTACCTGGTACTTTTTACTTCTGGCCTTGCTCTTGAGCAATTGTGCAACAGCGCCGAAGACCGTCCAAAAGAAAAAAACTGGCAAAGAAGTGGCCGTTCCAGCCAAGACGAGCAAAGCTTCACCTTTGATGAAATCACCTGCCGCGAAAGGCGCAGCTCCTGCTGCTAAATCGCCAACTCCGGCTGTCAAAGAGATTGAGCCCACAGAGGAAGAAGAAGAAGTGGAAGACGACCAATACGATCGCCTCAAGAAGTATTACAAAAATAAATAAATCGCCAAAGGCAAGTTGCTCTGGCTCTTGTGTTTGCCTGAAGCGATAGGTGATCAGCAATTTTTTCTGCAAAAGATTCAAGCTGCCTGATGCTCGAGAGACAGCCGACTGAGATCCGTAATCTTATGAATATTATCTCGATCGAGCACCTGCATAATATCAAGCAGCACCAGGACCTGTTTGCCCACCTTGCCGAGGCCTAGGATAAAGTTCGATTCTGGTTCTTGCAAGAGAGCTGGCGGCAGCTCGATTTGATCGTTTGCAAAAGGCACGACCGACGCGACAGTGTCGACAATAATGGCGACTTGACCCTGCCGACTGTCGACCACGATCACACAAGTTTCTCTCGTATGAGAGATCTCGGCGATATTAAATTTGCGGCGTAAATCAATAACCGGGACCACCTTGTCTCGCAAGTTAATGACCCCAGCAACACAGGCTGGAGTATTGGGTATGGGGGTTATTTCTGGCAGTTGATTGATCTCGCGCACGAATTCAATGGGGATACCGAAAATCTGTTGATTCAAGGTAAAGGTCAGGTATTGGCCCACCTGGGCTTGCGGCTCTTTGTTCATCGCTTAAAACCCTGCTGTCGAGCTAATTTTAGCTGGCGGTTCATCGTTCTCTTCATCACCAAAAGGAATAATCGATTCAGCATGAGATTTGACTGGCGCGGATGATCGTGCTGACTTCAAATCTTTGACTTTGACGCCAGGGCCTCTACTCTGTACCTGCATACCCTTGAGGTGGCTCACTTTCGGGGAAGCTTTGGCTTTTTTCGCTGGCGCTGCGGGCCGCAGCAGATTGCTCGGCCCCTCTGAGTTGCCCTTGATGCCAGTGACAACGGACGAAAGTTCTTCCACCATATTTTGCAGGCCGGCGGCTTGGGCATTCATTTCCTCGGATGATGAAGCGACTTCTTCGGACGCTGCGGCATTACGCTGGGTGGCCTGATCGATCTCATTCATAGCTTTGGAGATTTGTGACAAACCGGAAGCCTGCTCTTTACTGGCAGCGGCAATTTCATTGTTGAGGTCAGCGACCTTGCGAACTGAAGAGAGAATGCTTTGCAGAACTTGGCCACTTCGATCGGCTATCTTAGTCCCGCGATCGATTTTTTCAACGTTGTCACGAATGAGAGAAGTGATTTCCTTGGCGGCCGTGCCACTGCGCTGAGCGAG
>JBGSRE010000232.1:0-2136 GCA_041737755.1 Oligoflexus sp. | reverse complement strand
CAATTCCGGCACGATTTTCTGTCCTTCTACCATCTCAAAAATCAGCAGACCCAAGACATAGATATCCGAAGCAGCGACCAAAGCATCCGCTGTTAAATGTTCTGGCGAATAGTAGCCTGGCGTGCCTACTATCATGTTTTTATAGGAATCAAGCTGGGTATCCAGCACCAGACTAAAATCAGTCAGGTAGACCTTGCCGGTTTTTTCTACCATAATGTTGGAGGCCGAAAGATCGGCATGAATCAAATCATGAAGATGCAGTCCATCAAGTCCTTGGGCAAACTGCCAGGCAATCGAAAGGCTGACCAGAGGCGGAAGTCGACCAAAATGCCGAATCACCTGCCACAGCGTCCAGCCATCCACCCACTGCGTGACCATATAGAAAACCGGCGGTTCATAGCAACCATCCAAGTACTTGACGAGATGCGGATGAGACACTCGCTGCTGCATAATCAGCTCGCGATGAAACACACCAGTAAACAGAGGATCCTGACGCAAGCGATCATGCAGAACTTTGACCGCCACAAGCATTTGCGTGCGAGTGTCGACCGCCTTGTAAACGCGACCCAATGAACCCTCACCCACGGGCTGAATTAACTGATAGGGTCCTAGGCGTCCATCCAACATCGCAATCAAAACTCCTCAACGAATTGTTTTGCTTATCGGATTAAGGGCTTTCGCGTTGAGGAGAAAAAGCTGGCCCATAAAAATCCCCGGACGCTGCCAGCAGAAAATTTAATGCCCGCTAATTAACGTAAAATTTCATGCACTTAAAGGCAAGACTTGAGCAGGCTTCACCGTTGGTCGAAAAAGCTATTACTTTTTAGTAAACAAACTTAAAGCCATAGGCCTCAGGGCCACTAAAGGAGTCGCTCCAATGGGTCTTTTCAGTCGAAAGAATCCTTATGAAAAAGATGCCTTGGATCTTGAAGCTGCCATGCGTGATACTCCGGAACGGCCCGATCTTCGGTCGCAAAAGGCACCAGTGCCTCCCCCTGCTATGCAAGTTGGGGCTCCCGCGCCATCTTCCGTCCAGCAATCGAGTGCTGCGGCTATGAAACCACCCCAGGTGGCAGCACCTGCTCCAAAACCAAGCTATGGCATTGAAGACGCCATTCGCCTGATGCGAGAACTTCCTGACAGCAAGAAAGAAATGGTCATAACCATAGTTCAGAAGACCCTTATCTCGGCCAAAATAAATGTTCACAGCATTGTGGATGATGCTGTTCGTAAAATTGATCGTTTGGAAAAGAAAAATGACAAACTTGGTCAAGAAGTTCGGGAGCTCGAAGAAGCCATCCTGCAGCGTAAGATGGAAATTGAGAAAAATGGCCGCGATATCGAAGAGACGATCGATGTGAAGCAGAGTTTCGAAAGCATTCAGCCTCGACCTATGGACGAGACTATGGCGCGAACCAGTTCAAGCTCTTACATGGGATCCACTCTCCTGTCGGATCACAGCACGAACAGTTCGCCAGCAGGCAGCGCCCAGCCTCACTATATGTCGAACCAAAAGGCTGGCTGATTATCGAAACTGCAGTGACTGTTTTGGCTTTTTGCCTTGACCCACGGTCCAGGCCAGCACTTCTGAAGTGAGTCTGGCCTTGCCTTCCCAGGTTAAAAATGCGCGGGCATACTGCTGTCCCGCCTGACTCAACTCCACCAGTTTCGCCCGGTCTCGCTGGAGATATTCCAAAGTGTGAGTAATAAAATCGACAGCTTGTTTTTCGTCGGTCAAAGGAATCTTAAAACCTATCGCCGGATGCACAATATCGCCAGGTCCACCATAATCGGATACGATCGGCACGGCGCCTTTGGCCAAGGCTTCAAAAACCACACCGCCGCCGAATTCTCGAATCGAAGGAAAGAGCAGTATGTCGGCTTTGGCAAAATGCTGCATGGTTTCATCATGGGCAATCATTCCCGTAAAGCTAATGTGCTCTGCCACACCCCATTCTTTGGCCAAATTTTCCAATCGCAAACGCTCGGTCCCATCCCCTACAATCATGAGATGAGCCAATCCTTGACGCAAGAGCGGAACCGCTCCCTTTATAGCCAAGTCACAAGCCTTAAAAGGCACCAGACGTCCAACAAAGAGCAGCCGGAGAGGACGACCAGCATCACGTATTGCACCCC
>JBGSRE010000167.1:0-2045 GCA_041737755.1 Oligoflexus sp. | reverse complement strand
CAGATATTCTTTGGCTTGGCTGAAGTCGGGCTTCATCTCCAAGGCCTTTCGGTAGGCCGAGATCGCTTCATCCCACTGCTTTTGTTTTCGTCGGGCAAATCCAAGCAGGTTATAGATCTCGGCATCCGGCCCGCCAACCCGCAAAGCTTCAATCGCTTGTTGCTCAGCTTTCTTATATTTCTGGGCGTCAACCAGAGCTTGAACTTCTGCAAGCAGAGCGGGGTCCTTGACGGGCTCCTGAGAGGCTCCACCAGGATCTTTTCCTCCCGCAGCATGAACCGAGCCGATTGCCGAGAGGCAAATTAAAAGGCCAGAAAGGACCAAACGAATGAGGCTATTCATGCAATCTCCTAATGATTGGCTTGAACGCTCATTTTAGCCGGCGATCGAGATCTGAGCAAATGCTATCGCTGACTTTACTCGGTATGAAGCAGCAAGCGGATAATAAAAAAAGAGCTGAGGTAAAACCTTCGCTCTTCAGAGGATTAGTTCGTCCATACTGTCGGATCAGAAACTAAAGTCCTTCAAATCGCAAGGGGTATAATCAAAGTCATCCACATCGGTGGGATTAGCTGAATCTGTCACATCCTGTACGGTGATTGTGCCATTCGCAGCGGTCATTTCAAAAATCTTGCTGGCGGTAGTGGAACCTTCGGCATAGATTTTAGCTTCCATTTTGCCTGAGGTCACAGCACAGGTCGTGGCGTTAAATGTCATCAAGAGATTAGTGAAGCTAGCTTCGATAGAACCGCCTCCGGCATTGGTCGCTTTGATTGTACCGGATTCAATTAACTTGGATAGGAGCAGACGATCACGACTCAATTTGTCCCAGACCACCGTCACCTGCAATGGCGCTTCTTCCAGCGTGCTGACCGATAGCTTCAGGTCCTTGACCGTACCATCTTTTGCCACAAAGCTATCCGATCGCTCCATAGAAAAGCTAATGCTCTTCTCCCGGCTGATGCTGCCGTCGGCTAAACTTGTCTGACTCAACCACTGGACATTGCGTTGACCTTTGGCGGCTGTATTCAATTCTTTGGAAACCTTTTCACCTGTTTTCAACTGGGTGCGTATTAGGGAACGACTGGCTGTGCGATCCACAGTCATATCCATTTCATAGCCAGTGAGATCTGTTTCCAAATCGATAGCCGCGGATTTGCCGTTGGTATTGCAGGCGACATTGCTGCCTTCTTTGCTCCATGTGCGGGAGATATCGTTTTCCACGGTAGAAGAAGCCTTGAAACTAAAGCGGGGCGATTCTCGCTCCCAACTCACTGACTTGTCAGTTTTTATGGTAACGACCGCTTTGGTATCCTGGACAGCGCAACTGCGCTCTATATTCATCGAAGCATCGGCTGCAAAGCCTTGCAGAAGGAGCCCTGTGCTACTGCGCGAGATATTGGTATCACTCAAACTGCCTATAGCTTCGTTCATACTGACAGAAACAGCGGCTTCACTTCCTCCGTCATCACTCAGCAAATTGCTGGATGAAGCGGCGTCCGCGCGTGTATCAGCCTGATTGCCACAAGCCACCAACAGAAGACTGGCCAAGGCCATACAAAAGGGAGCGAACATCATCTTTGTTTTCATCACATCAATCTCCAAGGGAAGTT
This sequence comes from Oligoflexus sp., assembly GCA_041737755.1. Taxonomy (GTDB): domain Bacteria; phylum Bdellovibrionota_B; class Oligoflexia; order Oligoflexales; family Oligoflexaceae; genus Oligoflexus. Next base: position 432 of record JBGSRE010000167.1, on the reverse strand, counting down.
TCAGTTTGATGGCACCTCCATCACTTGCTACAAAATCCTTATCGGCCACTTCTTTTTGCAATCAAGAGAAACTTTTATCTTATTGTATATATTTATATAAAGTCGGTTTTATGAATATAATTCAACTCCACTTTGCAAACCAAAGTTGGTAACTCAATGAAATGAAATGATAATTTTTCAGAAGAAATTTTAGACAGGTAAAATACCAGGGAGATTGGGGGGATGGGACGACGCTGTCATCCGGAGCGCTAGGAGCCGTCATCCCCAGCGCGAAGCGCGTCGGGGATCCCTTCGAATAACAACCGGCGGATGCCCGACGCGAACTACGTTCGCTGGGCATGACGGAACGCCGTCATCCCCAGCGCGAAGCGCGTCGGGGATCCCTTCGAATAACAACCGGCGGATGCCCGACGCGAACTACGTTCGCTGGGC
>JBGSRE010000152.1:0-9900 GCA_041737755.1 Oligoflexus sp. | reverse complement strand
CGTGGGGATTTTACAGCGATCATCGTCAGAAAATTCGAAGGCTTCTTATTGAATATGATAAACGTCCCCTCTTACCTATTGCTAGGGCTCTTTCGTTGGCGAAGACTTACCCTTCGCTCTATCAGTCCCTTCGGGCGACTCGAAAGCAACGTGGCATTGAAGCACTGCATTGTGCCTCAGGTTAGAGAGGGAGGAGAAGCTCAGCTGTCCGAGCTTCGATCGCCATTTGTCCGTCATGGATAGATTTAGCGATGTTCTATGGGACGGTGGTGGCTATCTGAAATGAGCTTTGAACCAGGCGATGACCGCATCAAATGACTGATCAAAATCAGGGTTGCCCAGTATCGTGGCAGTTGCGGCTTTCCAGCCACGACGGAGCCTGGTGCGATCAATTGAGGCCAAAAATTCACCTATATCTGGCGGAATGGGATCTCCCCGATAGGTAAAGGTCGCTTCGATAGCTTGCTTCAACAGGTCGGACGAAGCTTTTGGTAAATGATACGCCAGATCGAAAATATCCTTCGATCGAGAGTTATCGGAGCCAAGCTTGACCAGAGGGTGCAGCTTTTCTGCGATCATGGTTTCAACTGGATAAACAAGCCAGGTTATCTGTTCATCTCCCAAGGTGGGGTCGGTAATTTCTCGTCTGGGCTGCGGCGTAACAGGGTCTCCACTTCCCATATCGATATGAAAAATTTGAGATCTGCGTAGATCCGTGGGAGGCTCGCCCAAGCCGAATCGATAGACAAGCCTGATGCCCCCGTATTGCCCCTGAGCTACCAGATCAACTTCATTTTCGTATATAAACCAGACGTGGTCACCGAGTGACTTTGCCAGGGCCTGTTTTATGAGTCGAATAATTTCACCTCGATCCTTACGGTAGGTGATGGCATCGAGATCGGTCGTAAATCGTGGCGAACCATAAACTTTTAAACCAACAAACCCACCCTTAAAGACCAGATGATCGCCAAGGCCTGGCTCAATTACGAGGCGCGCCACAGCTCGCTCAATGAGAAATTGGGTCAGGACTTCAGCATAAGTCGCCTGACGCTCATGAGCTACACGTTTTAGCTTGTCGGATACCGACCTTACCAGAGGCGATGTCACGGCATTTCTCCTTCAAGCTGTAGTAAGGATTTCCCAATATCTGGTCATGTAACTTTCAAGATCAAGGTCTCTCGCCTGCTTTGCTATTTTAGCAGGCGTCGTAAGCTGCTGCCTTATCGCTGTGTGAGCCGACTTTATGGCAGTTTCAAGGCCAAATTTTGTAGCATATCGAAAGGCCTCGACGATAGCTCGCTCCATACTCGTCATGCGATAGAGCTGATGATCCTCGATGCCCGTCACGAGGCTGGTTTTGGTGCGGATACAACGAAAACGCCTGCTGCGTGAGATCTTTATGGGTGGCACCAGAACCCATATCTGTGCAGGTGGCTGATCAATGAGATGATAATGAAACAGCGCCGTAGGACCTCCTATAGCAGATTCAGGCCCAAATTTTTTACAGGCAACGGCAAAGTCCTCAATAGCAGGATCTATGTCAGCTTCAGGATGACGATAAAGATCCTGCTCCAATCTAAAAATCAAGCCATCCTTAACCAGTCTAGACAGGCTCTCTCGTGGTACCCCTGCCTGGGTCGCCTGCTGCAGATGAAAAATTCCAAGTGGCATGAGAGAATCGAGGTGATGCGCCCTTTTTGAAGGACGACCTCGAGAGTCTTGTTTGTGACGGGGATTGTTCATCCTGTGCCTCAATCAATTTTAGGATAATCATAACATTAGTAAAAAAAAATGATATATAAATCCTAAAAATAATGAGGATAGTCCATACTCATGCCTATGTACTATTTAACATAACATTCTGATTTTATTTATTTTTAAATTATATCTTGTTATGGCATAGTCTCGTTCTGATTAGAAATTCCAATTCCCCACTTGTGGATAAAAATGTATGTGCGCCACGAAGTGGTACATGGAGGCGACAAAATGATTGAAGCCTAGAGAAGAGGCACCGTCCCGTAGAACATCGCTAAATCTATCCATAAACGGCGATCGAAGCTCGGACAGCTGAGCTTCTCCGGATGAAAGTTCCTCCTCTGGAAGAAGAAGTCAGCTTCACCGGATATCGACTTTAGCGTAAACGCTCCATCCCGGGCTGCGGACAGAATGCCTTCCTGACCTCTATTCTGTAATTATCAACAGAATGGAGCCATTTTTATGACGAACGAATTGATCACTGAACTTGAGAAGCTGTTTCAGGACTATGGTGTTCCCGTCCGCGGTCGTGGCCGCCGGTTCCCTGATCCTGTCAAAAGTCGTATTTTGATGCTGATTCAGAGCGGCGTCAGCATCAGCACCATCAGCCGGGCAACCGGGATTTCTGTGATGACTCTTGGCTCCTGGAAAGAGCAGTCGAAGTCAAAACACTTTCAAAAAATTGGTTCTTCCGGATTTAGTGTGGATACAGTTCGAGTTGGCCACAATGGAATAGAATAGAAATACGGTAATTGGAAAAATTCCTGAAGCCTCGTGCAGCCGCGTTGACAGCCTGGATTTCCAGGTGGATGGCTCGAAAACCTTAAAAAAAGCCTATTTACTCGCCATTATAGATGACCAATTAGGATTTATCGTCCACGCCGCTTTCTATCCCTCCGAAACATTTGAGACCTTGAAAGTCGCCTTGCACGAGGCTGTGGCGCGTCGCGGTATTCTTCAGAAGTTCTACGTCGATAACGGCTCATGCCAAAGGCGAGGGTTTAAGACAATTTCTTCTCGAGCTTTTGTGGCCCCCTTAATCTGCTCAATTTGCAGCCAGCCCGAGTCCTCTAAGAGAGCCAGCGCCTTATCGACTTGAGAACTGCTTTCTAGATGTGACCAGCCTTTTCGGTAGATTGATCTAACGGTCATACCCGAGGTTACTGCATTACTCTGAATTTTTTTCATTAAGGCGTGTGCAGATCGTAATTCCGAGTGGATAACGTTGGAATAGATCTTTCTAGCATGACTCTCTAATAAATCAGCCCATTTCAGTGCTTGTTCCAAGCTGCTATCGCCTACCTCTGTGATGGATAAGGTGGGATATTCACAGAGGTGAAATATAAGGGAGAGTGATGGTACGAGGGATCGATACTTAGACAAATGAGCTTCAAAGGCTGGAGTTTCGCTCTCACATGTGCGGAGTCTATTTTCTAATTTTTCTCGCCAAAAATTGAATTTTTCCTGAGCAGAATGTGAGAAGCGCAGACCAGGCACCTGTGCATCTCTAAGTTTACGGATCTTGCCCGTATCAAGTTGGGCTAATTTCTCAAATAGAGTCCATACGGCTTCCTTACTCTCTTCGTCAGGTTTCCTGTCAACATTTTTCCATTTTTTTGAAGCCTCGGGATAAACAAGGATCTGAAATCTTTGCAACAGCCCATCGTCACCCTCTCCTCCTAGCGTTGCTTGATATATATAACTATCGAGCTTGCCGGGTTGGAGCCCGCCAAATATCGACAGGCAGAGGGACGGTATGTGAAGCGTGCCTCGTCCAATTCTATCCACTGTGTATGAACCATAGCCGTTCCAGGCTTCTAGAAAAAATTCTCGATCTCCTTCGCGCCCCGATTTCTGCAGGCTCTTTAGCCATCCAGAAAGTTCATCACGAAAAATCATTATACCCAGAGGATTCTCTAATAGTAAGGATCCTATTTTTTCGATTGTTGCATCATTTGTTTTGTATCGTTTTTCGATCACGGGCAGATTCTCTTTTTCCTTAAGAGAGTTCTCGAGCTGAACCTGCAAGTGGGCAATCTCTTCTTGATTGCCTCTGCGAATTGCTTTTCTGACTTGGTCTTTAATGCTTTCCATGGATGCGTTATGGATGTCTTCTTTTGATTTAGACAGGATTAGGGCCGCTTGGTATTTTTCTCTCTCTCTTTTAACCAACTGCTCCAAAGGCTTGAGAGCTTCGGCTATCGCAGGTGATTTGAAAAAGCCCGGCCTTGCGATCACAGCTCCCCAGAGATTTGGAATTACAAACCAGTCATCTTTCTGTTTCGGATAGATTCCTATTTGCCGGCCGATTACTGTGGACAGACAGATAATGGCTGGAGCAGCGATAAACTCAAGTGGAATCTGCATCCGATCGCAGATGTCAGCAGCCCATGCCTGCAAGGGTTTAGGAAGAATGTCTTCGCTCATTTTTGGAACGAGCGCCTTTATTTCAGGGAGTGGCTTAGGTTCAGGCCATTGGACTTGATCGCCATTCACCTCGTATCTCATGATTGATCTTGCGATCCCCTGGACTTCAGCGAATGGCAATGGCGATCGGCATATCGTGGAATTGATAGCTTGCAGAGCTTTATTTATCGCATCCTCTGCGAGTCCATGACGTCTCAACGTTCCAGCGACTGAGGCAAGAGTCGTGTTTCTAGCCCCCTCTGGGATTGACTCGTCTATCGAGCTTTGCAGCAGCATTCTTGGACTTTCAATAAGCTCGATCAGCAAAGTTGGTAATTCGGCTAGTTTCAGCAGATCGAAATCTCCGTCCCATGAATAAATAGTGCCTGTTTTGTGGACGGAAGGTGGAGCTACAACATAACCACCTTCTCCCCTGATATCAACCCCCGGCAGTAGGTTTGCTCTGTTTTTAATAACTTGTTTGGGAGCTTTAAAATAGAAGTGGAGTCCTCCACCCCCTGTTCTGACGGTTTGTGTTTTCGGGATGCTATTTCTTGTCTGAAACGCCTGCCACGATTTGTCGCCTCCATGCCTTGGATCAATGTCGACAACAATGAGGCCAGATGGCGATCCAGTCCCCACTCCGACATTGGCCAGAGGCCACTTTTGCCACCAGCTGCATATTGAAACTGGATCTGTGGTTGCGTCCTTACATCCGCTTATAGTTAGAGGATGTTTGGCGACGCTGGGGCACGATTCTTTTCCACAGCTACAAGTTCCCGAAGAAGTGCAGTAGTGGAGAGGAATTATTGGCCACCCTAAGCGAGCTAGAGATAGTGCCTGCCACATAAGTGACTCGTTTGACCCTTGCTTATATACCTCCACGTTTGCTCCTTTATCACGTATGATAATATATTGTATCAAAGATGATATATCAAAGATGATAAAATCATGTCAAGAACTTGCTTGTAATGATAAATTTGAATCCGGAAGTATGAATTGGGGGGAAGAGCTGACTTTGGATAATTTCGAAAAATTTATGGATAGGGTGTTCGAAGGAATCCGTGAAAAGCGGCTCGAGCTAGGTGTGTCTCAAGGAGAGTTGAGTGTTCGGATGGGAAAGCCCCAGTCTTCGATCGCCCGATTAGAGTCGGGGGGCGTGAGGGACCCTAGAATTTCAATGTTCTATCAAGCTGCAAAAGCGCTTGGAGTCAATCCAGCGGAGATCTTGGGTTGGGCATTTGATCAAGCAGAAAGCCAGTCCGTCGGACAGGATCCGGAGAAGGACTGGAGGATACAGAAAATTAAGAACAGACTGGACCTCCTTGATAGAGAGAAAAAAGATCAAGTTGCAGAGATCATAGAACGGATTCTCAAACTACTAGAGCGAACTGACAAAACTGACAAATAGAGAATTGTCGGTTTTGTCAGTTCGCTCTCCTACGAATATTTGCTGTGAATTGCAGCACACGTCGGCATCCTCTGACTTAGGACATCTTTCTTGACACTCACCGGTATTCAAAAGAGCCATCAGTCGTGCGAGCTTGATGAAGCGGGACAAATCACCGTCAAGCAAGGCTCGGGTCTCTAAGGTTGCTACCTGCTGAACGGGAGTCTATAAAAGCCCGTATTTCTTCCGTTTACTGTCGAGGGTAGAGCGCGATAAATTTATTGCTTTGCAGCAGTCGGAGATCGACCTATGTCGATGAAGAGCGTTTCTGAGAAACGTCTTTTCAAAGTGCACGACAATTTTCTCATAATCATGGTCTTCGTTAATTGCTGCGTTGAGATCGACTATCCCCTGAGCAGATGCTTCTAAACCCTTTACCTGAGACTGCTGAAGATCCTTAAACACTGGAAAATTTTCGGGAGCTATAGAAATCTCGTCGAGCTCGCAGTAAAGCAACCAAGCCTCCATGCATTTGAATAGCTGACGAATATTTCCTGGCCACTTATACGTTCGGAGTTTTTCTACAATTCGGGCAAACAGGTCCTGCTCGAGCTCGATACTCCTTTGATGAAAAAAAAGTGCCACAAGAGCTGGCAATTCATCCAGTCGCTCTCGCAATGGTGAAACAGCTAATTCAATGCCCATCATTCGCATCTGTATATCGAGAAGAAAGCGACCTTCCTCGACCTCTCGCGAAAGATCCTTAGTAGTAGCCGCAATAAGTTGAAAATTACTTCGATGCAGCTTCGTCTCACCTAGTCTATTATATGTGCCGTCATTTAGAACTCGAAGAAGTTTTTGCTGTATCGAAATAGAAAGAGTTTGTATCTCATCGAGAAAGAGAATACCTCCATCGGCTTCAGCGATATAACCCGTGACAGCCTCACTGGCACCCGTGAAAGCACCTTTCCTGTGACCAAACAGTGTTGATTCTGCTAAGTTTTCAGATAAGGTCGCACAGTTCAATGCAACAATTGGGATCGGACCTTCACTTTCGCAACGAATCCTATGAATCAATTTAGCGAGTTCTTCTTTTCCAGTTCCAGTCTCGCCGGTGATAACACAAGAAGCCTTCTTCCTGGCCGCCAACCTAGCGATTTTTTGTTCACGTTCACCCTGCACAATCCCATAAGGATATTTATTTGAATATTTTTCCCATTGCCCAGTAGGCTTTTTAGTCCGGGACGATTTATCAGCAGTGCGGGCCAAAAGGCGACGCTGATCAGCCAGCTTGAAGGCTATCTCGATTTCATCGCTTTTGGACAGTGGCTTCCTGATGAAGTGGTGCGCTCCACATGCAAGCGCACTTTCCACCACTTCAGTGCGAGGATCACTCGATGTCGCAACGATTGTAACATTTGGTTGCTGCTCAACTGCAGCCCGGATAACAGTGAGGCCGTCAGGCTTTTCTAGCCCAGCCTTAGTTTCGATATGAAGATCAGTAAGAACATAGTCATAAGGATTTGAAGCAAGTTCGCGTATAGCTTCACTAACAGTGGCAGTATGGAAGAAATCAGCCTTCAAAGCTTTGAGCAAAGAAGAAATGGCTAGAATCTCGGTCCGATCATCTTCTACAAAAAGGAACCTGCGTTTTTCGAACACTAGTGCACCCTTTAACCAATCTTAAATTTTCGCTTCAATAGGTCTACGATTCGAATGTAATCGCCCTTAAGTTGAGCTACAGAAATATATTCCTGATCGTCACGCTCTAAGACTTCAATCATAATATCTTCGTCATTGGACACCACCACATTGGCATTGCCGCGTTCTTCTGAAAAGAAGAACTTTTCGGAATTTTTAGGACACATTTGTTCTAATACGGCCTTAGATAGTTCGGCTGGCTGAAGACATATGGCAACTTTACAGATAACTGTTTGGAGCGGCTGAATCTCCAAAGACACAGTGTTTTCCACAGCTTGTTCCTTTTCTACTTCGATACCATGAGGCAATTGACATTCGAAGATGGTCAGGCCGTGTTCCCGTCGATAGGTTACGTCCCCTCCATGTCCCCGCATAATTTGTTTTACATATGCAAGACCAAGACCAGTACCGTCTGCTTTATGAGTAGCTCCACGTTGAAATAACTTTGGGAGGATTTCATCCGACACTCCGCCCCCATCATCTATTACTCTAAAGATGAAGTAAGACTCATTGATGAATGCCTCAACTTTAACTTCGGTGCTTGCGAACTCAATCGCATTAAAAGCAAGATTCAACCAAGCACGATCCACTTTCGGTTTGTCAATGAAAAGATCAAACTCTATCTGTTTAGGCAGCCTGATAGAAATCTTGAAGATGGCAGCTTTGGCTTTTAGGCTATCAAAGTCGATGTTGAAATCAAATGTACTTAGTTTCGGACGAACGAAACTTTCTAATTCATAATTCCTCAAGGCCTCAACCATAGCGTAAATACGATTCAGAGATTCCTTCAAAGGCCCACGCATCGTCTGTAGTTCATCGTCTCTAGCCATTAATAAGCTCTCAAAAACGCCTAACGGTGCTCGTAGGTCATGGCCTAGCATTTGAGATGTCTGGGCAATCAGACGGTCTCGAGCGCTATTCTCGAATCTTAGCTTAATCTGCTCGAAGGTTTCCCGGATGGAGCTCCAGTATTTCAAAATGTGAGGGATCTGACCTACAACAAATTGACGAGGAGGGACATCGTTTAGCAAGTCTTCTAGCGCAATTTTAATAATTGCTAAGCGATTCAACTCCTCTTTTCTTGCTAGACCTTGTATGTACAGCGAAAAGCCAAATACGATCAGTGTTAAGAGGGACAGGACGAAGATAAAAATAGCGAGCACATCAGACGACTCGGTTCGAAACACGGCTACGAGGTTGGGACGCTCCTCAAATTTGACAAAGGTTTGAACTTGATATGGCCCATAAAAAATCGACTCTATTGATCCAGCATCCATGTCCGGAATGTCTGATACTGTCATATACTCGCCGTAAGAAGCCATTTCATTTATCTGATTGTGTTGAACATCAAATAGCATGACAGATCGGATAGATCCAGAAGACATCAAAATGCGATTACTAGTCGCTAGTGAAGAAAAGATATTTCCTTGCTGAATACTAACCTGCTCGATACGCAGCCAGTTTTCGACAAGTTGCTGCGCCATGTGCTTGAGATAATAACCGTAAAAACCTGTAACAATCGTTACAAGGGCTAGAATGATTAAAATGTACGGTAGTATTTTTTTTATTTTCATTTTAAATAATTATATTTGAACTTGATGCAACTATGTCAGGTTGATCTTTGAAAACAAACCTATGCACATAGTACTGTTTGTTAAACTGGTGCGAAATTTCATCATCAAAACTTACAACAGGCTTTTTGCTGGTTTTGGAACCAATACAGCCAAGTCTCGACTTAAGCTGCTTGTCCAGCGCACCACTCGCGAAGTGCAGCAATTTTTTACTGTATGCTGAATCGGGCTGAATCCCACCTTTTAATAATCTCTCTACAATATGATAATGCCTCATCAGTTCAACAGACGCTCGAAATAAGCTATTAGGCCTTTCCCAAGACCATCCAGCTGCACAGCCTATAGTGAAACCCTTATTAGGTCGCATTCCAGCCAGCATGAGAACGTCTTCGAAACCAGGCGTATCAATTTGGATTAGCATTACCTGATCAAATTTATCCGCTAAATCCAGAGACACAAGGATAGTGTCCTGGCCTTTATCTATTTTTTTCACTGAGTGACTAATTGAATTATCTTCCCACCAATGAAAGGCGTAGTATCTTTCCATTGCCTCATGCATAGCAGACCATCGGGTTCGAATTTTCGTGAGAGCAGGAAACAACCCTAGTGGCCGCGCCGCGAACCCTGTTGAGTCCAGGACACGATTTGTTTTGCCATTTTCTTTAAACGCATTTCGCTCAACATACTCGGAAACTGCTTTGGAAATTGCTACTTCTTTTTTATAGGAAGTGCCTCCAAAGATTTTATCGGAGTCTATTCCTTGGAAACTTGAATGGAAGATGTGGGCGCTCCATGCTGAGCGGTGCGGCACCAGATTGATTTTGTATCCCGAATCAAAAAGATGTTTGAGGACTCCTTCTGATGGACTAGAGAAGTTCAAATCGGCGCCCCTCACTTCAGTCTTCATTTTGCGCTAAAAAGATGCCAAGGGTTCGGTTCCCCCCTGTTTCACGGTACCTGTCGCTTAACTCAGATTTAACTTAAAGCGGGCGAGCAAGAACAGACAAGTGGGAAAACGGTCGACCTATTCCAAAGAATTCAAAGAAGCCATCGTATCAAAAATCGTAAATAGGCGTA